>NZ_JBDJOA010000012.1:0-87928 GCF_039674765.1 Stenotrophomonas sp. TWI273 | reverse complement strand
TCACCCCCCCCATCTGGGATGTATTTTTTTCGGTGTGCCCCGGAGAGGGGGGGATTCGAACCCCCGAGGCGCTATAAACGCCTGCCTGATTTCGAGTCAGGTACATTCAACCGCTCTGCCACCTCTCCAGATGGTCCCGGCGAACCGGGACGCGAATGATACGGGCAGGACGCGCTGACGACAAGTCATTCCGCACCGGCGAAGTGAATTTCTTCTGTATGGATG
The DNA here is from genome assembly GCF_039674765.1 of Stenotrophomonas sp. TWI273. NCBI lineage: Bacteria > Pseudomonadati > Pseudomonadota > Gammaproteobacteria > Lysobacterales > Lysobacteraceae > Stenotrophomonas > Stenotrophomonas sp. TWI273. The sequence continues at coordinate 87,703 of NZ_JBDJOA010000012.1, read as the reverse complement.
CCTTGCCGGATGTCCGGCGGGCCGCGATCATGCCGTTATCCCTCGCAATCCTCACCGGCACGCGCCTTCATGATCGAATTCGGACACCTGACCCACCCCGGCCTGCGCCGCGACCTCAATGAGGATACGTATTACGGGGATGGCGAACTGGCGCTGTGGCTGGTCGCCGATGGCATGGGCGGGCACGCCTGCGGTGAGGTGGCCAGTGCGCTGGCGCGCGAGACCATCGTGCGCGAGATCCGCCGCGGGGCGACGCTGGCGCATGCGATCCGGATCGCCGATGAGGAAATCATCCGCACCTCGCGCCGCCGCAACGACAGCCTGCCGATGGGCACCACCGTGGTGGCGGCCCGTGTGCAGGGCAATCGGTATGAGGTGGCGTGGGTCGGCGACAGCCGCGCGTACCTGTGGCGCGACGGCAAGCTGGCCCAGTTGAGCCAGGATCACAGCGTGGTCCAGGAACTGGTCGCGCAGGGCAATCTGACCGCCGAGCAGGCGCGTGCTCATCCGCATCGCAATGTGGTGACCCAGGCGCTGGGGGTGACCGATCCGGCGCACCTGAATGTGGCGACCACCACCGGCGAGCTGCGCCCGGGCATGCAGCTGCTGTTGTGCAGTGACGGGCTGACCGAAGAGGTCGAGGACAAGGGCATCGCCCGCACCCTCGCCTTCGACGATGCCAGTGCGCAGGAATGCGTGGATACCCTGGTCGCCGCCGCGCTGGATGGCGGCGGCTCGGACAACATCACCGTGATCCTGGTGCGATGCCACTGATACAACCGTCCCGACCAACGGTCGGGACCTGCCGCCGGGGTTGTGCCCTCAGGCGCTGACCGCTTCTACCGCGTCGGGTTCACCATCCCAGATCGCGCGGCCGGCCTTCTTGCGCAGCTTGGCCAGGCGCGCTTCGTGCGCTTCCCGCTCCGAGGCCGTGGCGACCACGCGCGGGCGCGGCAGCAGGCGCGAGGTGTCGAAGGTCTGCGCGTGGGCGCTGCCGGTTTTCTGGTCATCGGCCGAGCCGAAGCCGATTTCTTCCTGGCCCGAGGTCAGCGCGATGTACACATCGCCCAGGATCTGCGCATCGAGCAGGCCGCCGTGCAGCTGGCGGTGGGCATTGTCCACGCCCAGGCGACGGCACAGTGCATCCAGCGAATTGCGTTGGCCCGGGAAGCGCTCGCGCGCCATCTTCAGCGTATCGATCACCGTGCAGCGGTCGGTGATCTTGCCGTAGTGGTCGCCCAGCAGCGACAGCTCGTTGTCCAGGAAGCCCAGATCGAACGCCGCGTTGTGGATGATCAGCTCGGCGCCGTCGATATAGGCCAGGAAGTCGTCGACGACCTGGGCGAAGTCCGGCTTGTCGGCCAGGAACTCCAGGGTCAGGCCCGTGACTTCCTGCGCGCCCTGTTCGAACTCGCAGTCCGGCTTGAGGTACTGGTGGTAGTTGTTGCCACTGGGGCGGCGCTCGAGCAGTTCCACACAGCCGATTTCGACGATGCGATTGCCCTTCCGCCATTCCAGGCCGGTGGTTTCGGTATCAAGGATGATCTGACGCATGGGCTCAGTGTACCGGGCCGGCGGCGCGGATCCGGATCGCGGCGTCGCGCGCCAGCTGATCCACGCGCTCGTTGTCCGGGTCGCCGGAATGGCCCTTCACCCAGCGCCAGTCGATGGTGTGCTTCAGCGTGGCCGCATGCAGGCGCTCCCACAGTTCCCGGTTCTTGACCGGCGAGCCGCCGGCGGTCTTCCAGTTCTTGCGGATCCAACCGGGCATCCACTCGGTCAGGCCCTGGCGCACGTACTGCGAATCGGTGAACAGCACGATGTTGCACGGCTCGGTGAGGGCTTCCAGCCCCGAGATGGCCGCCATCAGCTCCATGCGGTTGTTGGTGGTATGCGCTTCACCACCGCTCAGTTCGCGCTCGTGCGCGTTGTAGCGCAGCAATGCCGCCCAGCCGCCAGGGCCGGGATTGCCGAGGCAGGAACCGTCGGTGTGGATTTCTATCGTCTTCATTCCATTCCAGATCAGGTGGCCACGGTGCCGTGCCAGCGTGGCGCAGCCACCGGCGTCGGTCCCGGCAAGGCCAGAGTGCGTTTTTCAGCGGTGAACAGACAGGCGGCCCGCAGCGGGGCCAGATCGCGCCGCGCCGGCGAGCGGTCGCGCCACATCGGGCCGAGGTACTGCAGGTCTTCGCAGCTCAGGCCAGCCTGCGCGAGGGTGTGGCGCAGCCGCTGTGGGCTGCGCACGACCAGCCCGTGATGGCGCCACTGCCGGCGGTACGGGCTGAACGGGTTGAGGGTGGAAAGCCACAGGCGGCCGCCCGGCATCAGTACACGGGCGCAGTCGGCGATCAACGCCTCGGCGTCCCGCGCGGTGACATGCTGCAGGACGATCGCATTGACGCTCTCATCCGGCAGCGGCAACGGCAGCCCGCAGTGCACATCCCCGGCGTAAGCCGCGCCGTCCCGGTACAGGCGCAGGCCGCGGCCGGGCAGATCCACGCACCCGAGCCAGCCAGGCGTCGGCGCCACCCACAACCAGGGGTTCACCGGGCGCTCGGCCAGCAGGCTGCGCAACCGCTCCGATTCCAACCGGCACAACGCTTGTGCCGGTTCAGTATCAAACCAGGATGCGACTGTCGCTTGACGGGGGCTCGGTGCGGGGGGCATGGTCCAATTCTATGCGACTGACCGCCCTACCCGCGTTTGCGGACAATTACATCTGGGCACTGGTCGCCGACGACGGCCGCGCCGTGGTCATCGACCCCGGCCAGGCCGACCCCGTCCTGGCCGCCGCAGCGCAGCAGGGATGGGTCCCGCACAGCATTCTGCTGACCCACCACCACAACGACCACATCGGCGGCGTGGCCGAGCTGCAGGCCCGGTTTCCCGCGGTGGAGGTCTACGCACCGGTGGAACCGCGCATCGCGGTCCCTGCCCACCGGGTGGCTGAAGGTGAATGCGTTCAGGCATTGGGGCTGGGGTTCCACGTAGTATCCGTGCCCGGGCACACCCGGAGCCATATCGCGTTTCACACCGCTGAACACCTTTTCAGTGGCGATGCGTTGTTCAGCCTGGGCTGTGGGCGCATGTTCGAAGGTACGCCTCCCCAGCTTCTGGCATCCCTGCGGAAGCTGGCGTCCCTGCCAGCGCAACTGATGGTCTGTTGCGCCCACGAGTACACCCTGTCCAATGCCGTCTTCGCGCGGCATGTAGACCCCACCAACGCTGCGTTGTCGCAGCGCCATGAGGAGGCCTTGGCCATGCGCCGCGATGACCTGCCCACGCTGCCGGTTTCACTGGCAAGCGAGCTGGAATGCAATCCGTTCCTGCGTACGAACACCCCCGCCATCCAGGCGGCCGTCAGCGCCCATCTTGGGCGTCCCGTAACCGATGAAGTCGATGTTGTCGCAGGGCTGCGACACTGGAAAGACGGATTTCGAACATGAGTCGGCGATTGTTGCCGCTCGCGCTTGGCCTGGCGATCGCCGTGGCCGGCAGCGCGGGCGCCCAGTCGTTGACCGCCGGCATGTCCCAGAACGTGGCCGGCCTGTCCTCCCTCCCCCTGACCGCTGCGGCGCTGCCGCCGGCCTCGGTGCGCAACGGGCAGGACATCTTCGCCAGCTTCCGCGATGGTCTGGCCGAACCCACCTGCAACGCCGAGGCGACCAGCCCGCGTTGGCAGAAGCAGTTCGCGCATGCCCCCTCGCGGTTGGCCAACCAGGATGACGATGCGCTGGTGCTGTTCGGCTACGTGGTCGAAGAGCTGCGCAAGTCCGACCTGCCCACCGAATTCGCGCTGATTCCCTTCGTGGAAAGTGGCTACCGGCCCAACGCCCGCAACGGCGGCGGCCCGGCCGGCCTGTGGCAGTTCATCGCCACCACCGCCAAGAACCACCGCGTGCAGATGACCCCGGGCTACGACGGTCGCCTCTCGGCCGTGGATTCCACCCAGGCCGCGGTGCGTTACCTCAAGACCCTGCACGGCATGTTCGGCGGCGACTGGCGCTTGGCGACGATGGCCTACAACGCCGGTGAGTACCGGGTGCTGCAGTCGCTGCGCAAGGCCGGCATGAACGCGCAGAACGCGCGGCCGGCCGAGTTGCCGGGGCTGTCGCCGGTCACCTATGCCTATGTCGAGAAGCTGCATGCGCTGGCCTGCGTCCTGGAAGACGCGGAAACCGAGCCGGCGGTGATGGCCTCACTGGATCGCACCGTGCCCGTGCTGAAGGGCCACACCCTGCCGGCCGGCACCAGCGTCCAGCAGTGGGCCCAGCAGCGCGATCTGGATCCGGCGCGGATCGCCCGCCTCAACCCGGCCCTGGCCAGCGGCAAAGGCCGCCCGTCCGGCCAGGTGACGGTGCTGGCTCCGACCGCGCATGCACCGGTGGACGCCAGCGCCAGCGTGGCCGCCATTGCGATGGCCCCCAGCGCACCGGTGGACACCCCGGCGGCGCGCACGACGCCTGCGCCGGCAGCCACCCGCACGGTAGCCAGCGCGGATCGTCCGCGCAGCCGCCGGCACACCGTGCGCGACGGCGAGTCGCCCTGGACCATCGCCCGCCGGTACGGGATGCCGCTGAAGGCCCTGCTGTCGCTCAATGGGCTCAGCGGGAGCAGTGTGCTGAAGCCCGGTGCGGTGCTGCGCGTCGAAGACTGAGTGCGCGGATCCCATTGCGGGTAACGACACCGCCCGGTTCTGCCGGGCGGTGTCGTTCAACAAAAAGCCCGGCATTGCCGGGCTTTTTGCTGTCCAGCAGAAGCCGACCCGGTTACAGGTTGGCTTCTTCGGTCTGCACCTTGAAGTGCTTGCGCATGGCGTCGACGTAGGCCTTGGCGGCGGCCATGCCGTCGATCTGGCTCAGCTGCTCCTTGAGCTGCTGCTGCTGGGCGGCATCCACTTCGGCCACGTTGCCCGGGGTGACCTTGGTCACCGCGTAGATCACGTAGCGGCCCTGCACGGCAACCTTGCCGTAGCTCGGCTTGCCTTCGGCCGGCAGCGGCGCGCTGAACACGGCGCGGTTGATCTCCGGGGTCGGCACCGGCTGGGTACGCGGCAGGCCCGGCAGCGGGCTGATCTGCAGCTTGTCGCTGGTCGCCAGCGCCTGCAGGGTCTGCCCGGCCTTCAGCTTGGCCAGCACGGCGTCCACGGCCTTCTCCGAGGCCTGTCGGGTGCGGTCGGCATGAATCGCGGCGATCACCTGCTCACGGGCCTTGGCCAGCGGCAGCGCCTGCTCCGGGCTGTGCTCGGTCACGCGGATCATCACGTTGTGGTTCGGGCCCAGCTCGATCGGGTCGCTCACCGTGCCGTCCTGGGTCAGGATGTCGGAGAACGCCGCGCGCAGCACGGCCGGGTTGGCGGCGATGCCACTGGCGGTGGTGCGGGTGAACGGACCGATGGTCTGCACCGGCAGGCTCATGTCCTTGGCCGGGCCTTCCAGCGAGGTCGGGTTCTTGTAGACCAGATCCACCAGACGGCCGCTCAGCTCGGTGAACACACGGTCGGTGTCGGCCTTGAGCTGCTCGGCGGCCAGCTGGTCACGGACCTCGTCGAACGAACGGCCTTCGCCACCCTTGGTCTCACGCAGCTTGAGCACGTGGAAACCGAAATCGGTCTTGACCGGACCGGTGACCTCGCCCGCCTTCATGGCGAACAGGGCATCTTCGAACGGCTTCACCATCGCGCCGCGTTCCACCCAGCCCAGGTCGCCGCCGGTGTCCTTGGAGCCCGGATCTTCGGAGTTGGCCTTGGCCAGTGCGGCGAAATCGGCGCCCGGTGCCTTCGCTTCCGCGGCCAGGCGCGTGGCCTTTTCTTCGGCGGCCTTGAGCTTGGCCGGATCGCTGCCGTCGGCGCTGATCAGGATGTGCGAGGCCAGACGCTGTTCCGGCGTCGCGAAGCGTGCCTTCTCATCTTCATAGCGCTTGCGCAGGGTGGCCTCGTCAGCTGCCGCCGGGGCCGGCAGGTTCGCGCCGTTGATCTCGACGTACTCCAGCGACACCGTCTCCGGCTGGCGGAAATCCTTGGTGTGGCTGTCGTACCACTGCTTGATCTGCGCGTCGGTCACTTCGGCGGTATCGGCCGGGGTTTCCGGCAGCGCGGCCAGTTCGACATCACGGGTTTCACCCAGCAGCTTCATCAGGCGCTCGGCTTCGCTCTGGGTGGTGAACCCGGAACGCTGCAGGGCCGACGGAATGATCGACTGCTGGATGCTCTCGCGCACCAGCGCTTCGAACTGCGTCGGGGTGCGCGGCGGATTGCCGCTGGCCAGCGCGATGCGGTAGTTGTCCTGGTTGAACTTGCCATCGGCGCCGAGGAAGGCCGGGATCGAGGAAATGTACTCGCGTACCGCTCCATCACCGATCACGATGCCGGACTGTTCGCCGGCCAGGCGCACGACCTGCTCATCGATCATCTGATCGAGCACGGCCAGCTTGCTTTCGGTGCTTTCGAACTGGCGCGGATCGAAATCCTCGCCCTGTTCCTGGCGTGCCTGCTGGCGCGCCTGCTCGAAGCGCACGCGGAAATCATTGGAGCTGATCTCATGGTGCTGCCACAGGAACGAAACCGGCCACCACGACGGGGCGGACTTCCACCAGGTCGGCGGGGCGGCCACTTTGGCCACGTTCTGCGAGCCGACGCCACCGAGGTAGCTGGAGTCGATCACGAACAGGAACGGAATCATCAGCAGCCCCAGGATCACGGTAACGATCCAGCCCGAGGTCTTGTCGCGAAGTTTCTGCAGCATGGGAAAAATCAAGGCCTGATTGGCGAGCCCGGCAGTGTAACCCGCTTCGCGGCAGGCTCCAAAAGTGCCCGCGCCCGCCCCTGCGCGCGGATCCTCCCGCTGCCGCACCTGCCGATCGTGACGGACCAACGGCGTGTGCCGCACTGTCGATCGATCTGCTGGATTGAAAACAAAAAAAAGCCCTTGGTTTTCACCAAGGGCTTTTCAAAGATTGGCGGAGCGGACGGGACTTGAACCCGCGACCTCCGGCGTGACAGGCCAGCATTCTAACCAGCTGAACTACCGCTCCGCACTTGAACTTTGCAGGCGCTCATTCTATCCGAAGATATTCAGATTGCCCACCCCGAAATACTGCTTTTTTCGAGGTTTTTTTAAAAACTGGCGGAGCGGACGGGACTTGAACCCGCGACCTCCGGCGTGACAGGCCAGCATTCTAACCAGCTGAACTACCGCTCCACATTTCAAAACTTTTACTGGCAGTGCCTGGTGGGTGCTGAGGGTTTCGAACCCCCGACCCTCTCCGTGTAAAGGAGACGCTCTACCGCTGAGCTAAGCACCCCAGCAAGCCGCTTAGTTTACGGCATCCTTCAGGGCTTTGCCAGCCTTGAACGACGGATTCTTCGACGCAGCGATCTTGATGGTGTCGCCGGTCTTCGGGTTGCGGCCGGTACGGGCAGCGCGGTCGCGGACCTGGAACGTGCCGAAGCCCACCAGCGTCACCGCGTCACCGCCCTTCAGGGCCTTGGTGACGGAAGCGATGACGGCATCAACGGCGCGGCTGGACTCGGCCTTGGTCAGGTCGGCGGCTTCAGCAACGGCGTCGATCAATTCGGTCTTGTTCATTCTCTACAGCTCCTTTGGCGGGGATTCCGCGGATTCAACATTGAGACACCCGACGACGATACGCCGTCGAATGCCAGTGAAGTTCTCAGTTCGCCGAATTCAGAATTACGCTGACTCGCGAGTGGTGCTTTTATACCAGTGCCCCCCTACCCGCGCAAGCTGAAAAGCCAATAACGACGCGGGTTTCGGGCATTTCCACAGCACGCGTCAGTGCTTGACGCGGGTCGTGGAAGCTGTCTTGGACTTGCCGCGTACCGTGACACGTTGCCCATCTTTCTTGGGCTTCGGTGCCGTCAGCGGCGTCTCCAGCGCCAGGTCGAGCACTTCCTCGATCCACTTCACCGGCACGATCTTCAGATCGCGGGTGACATTGGCGGGGATATCGGCCAGATCCTTGCGGTTCTCCTCGGGGATGATGACCGTGGTGATGCCGCCACGCAGCGCCGCCAGCAGCTTCTCCTTGAGACCGCCGATGGCCGTGACGCGGCCTCGCAGGGTGATCTCACCGGTCATCGCCACTTCGGCCCGGATCGGCACCTTGGTCAGCGTGGACACCAGCGAGGTCACCATGGCGATACCCGCGCTGGGGCCATCCTTCGGGGTGGCGCCATCGGGCACATGGACGTGCACGTCGTGCTTCTGCAGGAACTCGTTGTCGATGCCCAGCCGCTCGGCGCGCGAACGCACCACCGACAGCGCCGCCGAGGCCGATTCCTTCATCACGTTGCCCAGCTGGCCGGTCAGGATCAGCTGGCCCTTGCCCGGCACCAGGGTGGATTCGATCTGCAGCAGATCGCCGCCCACTTCGGTCCAGGCCAGGCCGGTGACCAGGCCCACTTCGTTCTGCTCTTCGGCACGGCCGAAATCGACGCGACGCACGCCCAGGTACTTGTCCAGGTTCTTGCCGTTGACCACCACCAGGGCCTTCTTCTTCGCGCTGGCCTTCTTGCCGGCCTTGGCCGGCTTGGCCGGCTTGGCCGGTGCCACCGGACCGGCGAGCGCGATCTCCTTGACCACCTTGCGGCAGATCTTGGCGACTTCGCGCTCGAGGTTGCGCACGCCGGATTCGCGCGTGTAATAGCGCACGATGTCCTGGATCGCGTCGGCCTCGATCTCCAGCTCTTCCGGCTTCAGGCCGTTGGCCTTGATCTGCTTGGGCACCAGGTAGCGCATGGCGATGTTGAGCTTCTCATCCTCGGTGTAGCCGGGGATGCGGATCACTTCCATGCGGTCCAGCAGCGGGCCGGGGATGTTGAGCGAGTTGGAGGTCGCCACGAACATCACTTCGGACAGGTCCAGATCCACTTCCAGGTAGTGATCGTTGAACGCGTTGTTCTGCTCCGGATCGAGCACTTCCAGCAGCGCCGAGGACGGATCGCCACGGAAGTCCATCGACATCTTGTCGATCTCATCGAGCACGAACAGCGGGTTCTTGCTGCCCACCTTGTTGAGGTTCTGCACGATGCGGCCCGGCATGGAGCCGACGTAGGTGCGGCGATGGCCCCGGATCTCGGCCTCGTCGCGCACGCCGCCCAGGCTCATGCGCACGAACTTGCGGTTGGTCGCCTTGGCGATGGACTGGCCCAGCGAGGTCTTACCCACGCCGGGCGGGCCGACCAGGCACAGGATCGGGCCCTTCATCTGCTTCACGCGCGACTGCACGGCCAGGTATTCCAGGATGCGGTCCTTGACCTTGTCCAGGCCGAAGTGATCGGCATCCAGCGTGTCCTGCGCGGCCTTGAGGTCCTTGCGGACCTTGCTGCGCTTCTTCCACGGCACGCCCAGCAGCCAATCCAGGTAGTTGCGCACCACGGCGGCTTCGGCCGACATCGGCGACATCTGCTTGAGCTTGTTGAGCTCGGCCTTGGCCTTGGTCTCCACCGGCTTGGGCATGCCCGCCTCGGCGATCTTGCGGGCCAGCTCGTCCATCTCGCCGGGCGCGTCATCCAGGTCACCCAGTTCTTTCTGGATGGCCTTCATCTGCTCGTTGAGGTAGTACTCGCGCTGGCTCTTTTCCATCTGCGACTTCACGCGGCCGCGGATGCGCTTTTCCATCTGCTGTACGTCGATCTCGCCATCGACCAGGCCGACCAGCATTTCCAGGCGGTCGCCGATCTGCAGCGTTTCCAGCAGGCGCTGCTTGTCGGCCAGGCGCACGCTGATATGCGCGGCGATGGTGTCGGCCAGGCGCGCGGGCTCATCGATGCCGGCCAGGGTCTGCAGCAGCTCCGGCGGCAGCTTGCGGTTGGTCTTGACGTACTGCTCGAACAGCGACATCAGCGAGCGGGCGATCGCCTCGATCTCGCGCGGCTCGCGCGATTCGTCCGATTCGATTTCCATGCCCACGCCGTGCAGCGAGCCATCGCGCTCGGTCACGTCGGTGACGTTGACCCGCGACAGGCCTTCCACCAGCACCTTGATGGTGCCATCGGGCAGCTTCAGCAGCTGCAGGACCTGGGCGAGCGTGCCGACCTGGTACAGATCGGCGGCGGACGGATCATCCGTCTCGGCGGACTTCTGCGCGAGCAGCAGGATGCGCTTGTCCGCTTCCATCGCCTGCTCCAGCGCATGCATGGACTTGTCACGGCCGACGAACAGCGGAATGACCATGTGCGGGAACACCACCACGTCACGCAGCGGCAGTACCGGCAGGTCGAGAGTCTCAGTTGGGGAACGGGCCATGTGGGCTCCAGTGGAACAGTGGGGATGGCCTCCGGGCGCCTCGCCCGGATACAAAAAAAGCCGATGGCCTCGTTATGGGGCCATCGGCTTCTAGATGCAAGCTGTTCTGAAAAAATTCTTTCAATTCAATTACTTGAACTGATTATTCAGCACCAGCCGCCTTCTGTTCAGGCGCCGGTGGCGTCTGGTAGATCAGGTACGGTTCGGACTTGTGTTCGATCACCGATTCGTCCACCACCACCTTGCTGACGTTCTCTGCCGAGGGCAGGTCATACATGGTGTCGAGCAGGACCGATTCGACGATGGTACGCAGGCCACGGGCACCGGTCTTGCGCTTGAGCGCCTTGCGGGCGATCGCGGCCAGGGCGTCGGGGCGGAACTCCAGCTCGACGTGTTCCATCTCGAACAGCTTCTTGAACTGCTTGGTGATGGCGTTCTTCGGCTCGGTGAGGATGCGCACCAGGGCAGCCTCGTCCAGCTCTTCCAGGGTTGCCACGACCGGCAGGCGGCCGACGAACTCCGGAATCAGGCCGAACTTGATCAGATCTTCCGGCTCGACTTCCGCCAGGATCTTGCCCACTTCCTGCTTGCGCTCGGAACTCTTCACCTTGGCACCGAACCCGATGCCGCCCGAATCGTTCGAACGCTGCTGGATCACCTTGTCCAGGCCGGCAAACGCGCCGCCACAGATGAACAGGATGTTCTTGGTGTCCACCTGCAGGAATTCCTGCTGCGGGTGCTTGCGACCGCCCTGCGGCGGCACGCTGGCCACGGTGCCTTCGATCAGCTTCAGCAGGGCCTGCTGGACGCCTTCGCCGGACACATCGCGGGTGATCGACGGGTTCTCGCTCTTGCGCGAGATCTTGTCGATTTCATCGATGTAGACGATGCCCTGCTGTGCCTTCTCGACGTCGTAGTCGCACTTCTGCAGCAGCTTCTGGATGATGTTCTCCACGTCCTCGCCCACGTAACCGGCTTCGGTCAGCGTGGTGGCGTCGGCCATGGTGAACGGCACATTGAGCAGGCGGGCCAGGGTTTCGGCCAGCAGCGTCTTGCCCGAACCGGTCGGACCGACCAGCAGGATGTTCGACTTCGCCAGTTCGACTTCGTCGTTCTTCTGCCGGCTCTCGATGCGCTTGTAGTGGTTGTATACGGCCACGGCCAGGGTCCGCTTGGCGCGGTTCTGCCCGATCACGTACTGGTCCAGGACCTCGAGGATCTCGCGCGGCTTGGGCAGCGAACTGCGGGCCGACTGCGCCTTCTCCTCCAGCTCCTCACGGATGATGTCGTTGCACAGCTCGACGCATTCATCGCAGATGAACACGCTCGGACCCGCAATCAGCTTGCGCACCTCATGCTGGCTCTTTCCACAGAAAGAGCAGTAGAGGATCTTGCCGGTGTCCGTGGAACGACCTTGGCGGTCTTCGCTCATGCTTCGCTTACCCAGTTACCCCACCCGACTGAACGGGGGTTCGATTCGAGAATAGCACAGGGTCAGGAGGACGCCAGTCCCGCCTGACCCGGTGGAAACAAGCCGGTTTCCCGGCCTGGCACAACCTTACGCCGGCTGGATCGACTCTTCCGGACGACGCTCCAGGACCTGATCGACCAGACCGTAGGCCACTGCATCGGCCGCGCTCTTGAAGTTGTCGCGCTCGGTATCCCGGGCGATGGTCTCCAGCGACTGGCCGGTGTGCTTGGCCAGCACTTCGTTCAGGCGCGAACGCAGGGTCAGGATTTCACGGGCATGGATATCGATATCCGTGGCCTGGCCCTGGAAACCGCCCAGCGGCTGGTGGATCATCACCCGCGAGTTCGGCAGCGCATACCGCTTGCCGGCCGCGCCGGATGCCAGCAGCAGGGCGCCCATCGAGGCGGCCTGGCCGACACAGATGGTGCTCACGTCCGGCTTGATGTACTGCATGGTGTCGTAGATCGCCATGCCGGCGGTGACTACGCCACCGGGCGAGTTGATGTAGATGCTGATGTCCTTTTCCGGGTTGTCCGCTTCCAGGAACAGCAGCTGCGCCACCACCACGTTGGCCATGTGATCGTCGATCGGGCCCACGAGGAAGATCAGACGCTCTTTCAACAAGCGCGAATAGATGTCATAGGCGCGCTCGCCGCGGCTGGTCTGTTCGACCACCATCGGAACCATGTTCAGGGCTGTGGTTCGGTTGTCCATTAGTGAGGCACCTATTTTGGGGGGAACGACCCCGCGCCGGGGCGCGGGGCGTAAAACGCGGGCCGCTTACTGGCGGATCGCGTCCTGGAACGACAGCTTCTCTTCGGTGTGCTGGGCGCGCTCGGCGATCCAGTCGATCACCTGCTCTTCCATCACACGATTCTGCAGCCCACTCATCAGCTGGGGGTCGTTGCGGTACATCTCAATGACCTGTTCCGGCTCTTCATAGGTCGACGCGATCAGGCGCATGGTTTCATTCAGGCGCTTCGGGTCCAGTCGCAGGTCGTTCTTGCGGGCCACTTCACCGACCAGCAGGCCGACCAGCACGCGCTTGGCGGCCGCTTCCTTGAAGCCTTCATGGGCATCGGCCGGGACGTCGCCCGGGTTGCGGCCGCTGCGGCGGATCTGCTCGAGCTGCTGATCCAGCATGGCGCGGGCTTCGTTCTCGACCAGGCGCGGCGGCATTTCCACCGAGGCATAGGCGGCGATCAGCTGCTCGCCGACTTCGCGGCGCAGGCGGTTCATCAGGGCACCCTTGAGCTCACGCTCCAGGTTGGCGCGGATGTCCTTGCGGAACTGCTCCACGTCGCCACCCTTCACGCCGAAGCTCTTGATGAACTCGGCATCCACCTCCGGCAGCACCGGCGCGGACACGTCCACCGCCTTGACGGTGACCTTGACCTGCTTGCCAGCCAGCGCGGGCACGCGCCAATCGGCCGGGAACTCGACGTCCAGGGTCTTTTCTTCACCGGCGGTCAGACCGACCAGGCCCTGTTCGATCTGCTCGAACATCATGCCCTGGCCCACGATCACGCTGCCCTTCTCGGTGCCTTCGGCCGGCAGGCGCTCATCGCCGGCCTGCGACCAGGTTTCCAAGGCGACCAGATCGCCGTCCTGGGCGCCACGGGTGACCGGGCTCCAGCTGCGGCGCTGTTCGCGCAGGTTGGTGATCATCTGGTCGATGTCGGCGTCGTTGATCTCGGCGGTGTGGCGGACCACGGTCAGCTTGCTGACGTCCACGTCGCCGAAGTCCGGCACCAGCTCGACGGTGGCCACGAAGGACAGCTCGCCCTCGCCCTTGTCGATGCGCGGGGTGCCGGCGATGCGCAGCTCGTGCTCGCGCAGGGCGGCATCGAAGGTCTCACGCAGCAGGCCGTCGACGGCTTCGCTGCGGACCTGCTGGCCGAAACGCTGCTCGATCACCTTGGCCGGCACCTTGCCCGGACGGAAGCCCTTGATGCGCGTGGTGCGGGCGATTTCGCCCAGACGGCCGCTGATGTGCGTCTGCAGACGGTCTTCCGGCAGCGAGAAGGTCAGGCGGCGTTCCAGATTGCCAGTGGATTCGATCGAAGCTTGCATGTTGACTCCTGCCACCGGCGGCATGGGCCCCGGCACGATGTGATGGATGAAACGGGTTTTGGACGCGGGGTCGTGGACGCGCATGCCCGCCGCAGCCCTGTAGTTTCGCCGATAAACGCCAGCGCCGCCAGCGCGGGCCGAGAACGACCGGGGGCCGCCAGGGGCCCAGCATGTGGCCGTCTCCCCGATCCGGGACGTGCCCATGGTCATGGTGCCGGCGAAAACGCCCTGCACTGGTGCGAAAGGGGGGACTCGAACCCCCACGCCTTGCGGCACTGGAACCTAAATCCAGGGCGTCTACCAATTCCGCCACTTTCGCGAGCCTGCAAGCTCAGGCGCACATTGTTGCAGGCGGGGCCGGAAAGCGGAAGGTCGTCATGTCGCTTAATGGGGTGAAGCGCGTGCCCCACCCCGCCGATCAGCGGCTATCGCGCAGGCAGCGTCACGTCGGGACGCAATGGCGCTTCCGCCATGTCTAGCCGATCTTCGCCCTGGGGAGCGCCCTGCATGGAGACACGCGCAAGTGGCTTGGCCGGTTGGACATCGCCGGGAGGAAGATTGTTGCGGAATACGGTCGTGGCATAACCGGCCAGGACCGGGTCGAGCGACGCGTGGGCGGGCGTTTCGGCCGCCGTGGCGGCCGTGGCCGCGGCCGCGCAGGCGGTCAACGCCACGGCGGCAAGGATCCTGAGAGTCATGATGTGCGTACCGCGATGGGCGCCTTGGGCGCGGCCCATCGAGTGGAACCTGATTGTCGGTTGCGATCCGTGCGCTGTCGCGCAGCTTGGAAACGCAGGGTGTCGCGTTCGACCCCGGTTTCAGGAGGCTTTCAGATACGCACCCCGGAAAAGAAAAAAGCCGCCTGGCGGACCAGGCGGCTTCTGTCTTGGTGGGCTGTCAAGGATTCGAACCTTGGACCTATTGATTAAGAGTCAACTGCTCTACCAACTGAGCTAACAGCCCGAAAATCGGGAGGCGAATTATGCAGGGTTTCCTGCACGCGACGCAAGCGTTTTGTTTGAACGGGCGGCCAATGCCGGCAGTAGACCGCCAACGCGCCAGCTGTTCAACGTCATGTCGCGAACAAGAAAAAAGCCACCGGGCGGACCCGATGGCTTCTGTCTTGGTGGGCTGTCAAGGATTCGAACCTTGGACCTATTGATTAAGAGTCAACTGCTCTACCAACTGAGCTAACAGCCCTGAAAAACTCAGGCGCACATTGTAGCGTGTGTGCTGCCTTTTGCAACCCTGATTCACTTTCGATGAACCAGTTTGAATCAGTGGGGTGGCTGAGGGGACTCGAACCCCCGACCACCGGAATCACAATCCGGAACTCTAACCAACTGAGCTACAGCCACCACTGAAAACTTTGCTTCCTACCGCTTGCACCGAATGGCGCGCCCGACAGGAATCGAACCTGTAACCGCCGGCTTAGAAGGCCGGTGCTCTATCCAGTTGAGCTACGGGCGCTCGATCCGGATTGTCGCATTCCAATCCCGATTTGAGCAGCGGGCTTGGTCGGGGTAGAGGGATTCGAACCCCCGACATCCTGCTCCCAAAGCAGGCGCGCTACCAGACTGCGCTATACCCCGGCGGTTTGTTTCCCTCCGGGGTTCCCCCCGAAAGAGCCGCCTATTGTGGGAATCGGTGTGGCATCTGTCAACGGTTTTCACACATCAATTCACATGTCGTCGTGACCGAGGGCCGCTTCCGCTATGCTCGGGTCAGCGGCCGGATGGCCGAACCCCTACCCCATCAAGGAGATTGGCAATGCGCAGCGGCAATCCCGCACTTTCCGAGTCGACCTTCCTCGACCTGGCCAGCGGCTCGGTCGTGGCCCGCCCCGACCAGGCGATGACCATCAACGGCACCGTCAACAAGACCGGCGTCCTGTTGCTGCTCACCGTGCTGACGGCCGCCTTCGCGTGGAGCCAGTCAGTCGATGCGAATGGCCTGCCCACCTCCAGCGCCATGCTGTACACCCTGGTTGGCGCGATCGGCGGCCTGGTGCTGGCCCTGGTGACCGTGTTCAAGAAGGAATGGTCGCCGGTCACCGCACCGATGTATGCACTCGTCGAAGGCCTGTTCCTCGGTGCGATCTCGGCGATGTTCAATGCCAAGTTCCCCGGCATCGTGATGCAGGCGGTGATGCTGACCTTCGGCACGATGTTCGTGATGCTGGCGGTCTACCGCAGCGGCCTGATCAAGGTCACCGAGAACTTCAAGCTGGGCGTGGTGGCGGCAACCGGCGGCATCGCGCTGCTGTACCTGGCCTCGTTTGTGCTCAGCTTCTTCAACATCAACGTGCCGATGATCCACGAAGGCGGCTGGATGGGCATCGCCTTCAGCCTGTTCGTGGTGGTGGTGGCCGCGTTGAACCTGGTGCTGGATTTCGACTTCATCGAAACCGGCGCCGAGGCACGCGCACCGAAGTACATGGAGTGGTACGGCGCGTTCGGCCTGATGGTCACGCTGGTGTGGCTGTACGTGGAATTCCTGCGCCTGCTGTCCAAGATCCAGCAGCGCTGAGCCACACGCTCACTGCACGATGAAAGAGGCGCCGCAAGGCGCCTTTTTCATGTCTCGGGGATCACCGGCGGCAGTTGCTGGAGGGCTGCGTAATGCCGGGCCATGAATCCGGCCAGCGCGCGCACCTTCGGGGCCAGCTGGCGGGCATGCGGATACACCGCGTAATAGTGCCGGCGGCCGGCATGGTGCTGCGGCAGCACGCGCACCAGTCGCCCGTGCAGCAGATCATCCTGAACGGTCAGGCGGGTGAACGCGGCAATGCCCTGCCCGGCCAACACGGCGGCATGCAGCCCGGGGATCGCATCCACGCGCAGCCGCCCCTGCGGGATGACCTCCACCTGCGTACCGCGCGCGGAGGTCAACGTCCATGCCGACAGCGCGCGCGCGCCGGCGAAGCCGATCAGCGCATGCCGGCCCAGATCCGACGGATGGCGTGGCAGTCCCCATTGCGCGATGTAGCGTGGCGATGCCACCAATACCATGTCGGTAACGGCCAGTTCGCGCGCCACCAAGGTGCTGTCGGCCAGCGGCCCGGCGATGCGCAGGGCCATGTCGAAACCGCCACCGATCAGGTCGACCAGGCGATCATCGCAGGACAGATCCAGCGCGATGCCGGGGTATTGCGCCAGGAATGCAGGCAGCCATTGCGAGAGCTCCAGGGTGCCGATCACCAGCGGTGCACTGACCCGCAACAGCCCACTGGGTGCATCGTGATCGGCCTGCAGGCGTTGCTCGGCAACCTCCAGGCGGTCCAGGATGTCCACACAGTCCTGGTAATAGGCCCGCCCGGCTTCGGTCAGCGTCAGCCGGCGGCTGTTGCGATCCAGCAGCCGTGAACCCAGGTGGGCTTCCAACTGGCGCAGTTGCCGCGACATCGACGAATGGGTGGTGTCCATGCGCTCGGCGGCGGCGGTGAAACTGCCGGCATCGACGATGCTGCGGAACGCCTTCATGGCGGAAAACTGGTCCATCACGCTCCCGTGCAACGGCCGGCACCTGTGGCGATGCCGGCAGCATAACAAGGCCCGTGCGGCTCAGCGGACCGGCAGCGCCAGGATCTGATCGGTCCCCAGCACGGTGCCGTAAGTGTCTTCGATGCTGGCCAGCGCGGCGGCGTGCAGGCTGGCATGCCCGACCCGGCTGCCGTCACGCAGGTCCAGGTCACGGCTGGCGGTGGCATCGGAGGACACGATCACGTTCAGGCCCTTCGGCGCGGCATCGCGTGCAGCACCGGCGACGCAGGCGTGGGTCTGCAGCCCGGCGATGATCAGCGTGTCGATTCCAGCCTCCTTGAGTGCCTGCTCCAGCACCGGGCCGGAGGCACCGGCGAACACGCTGACGTTGTCTTTGGCGATCACCCGCTCGCCCTTGCGCGGCTGCATCTGCGGGTGGAACTGGACCGTGCGGCCGCCTTCGGCGAACAGCGGCGCCCCGGCCGGCAGAACGTGCTGGACGTGAATGACCGGGATCTCGTGGGCATCGGCGAAGTCCACCAGACGGCGGGTCTGGGCCAGGGCGGCATCGCCATCAGGGATGGGCATGCGGCCGCCGGCGAAGTACTCATTCTGGACGTCGATCACCAGCAACGCGGTCTTGCCGGCCGGCAATGCCCTCGCGTCCTGCGCGCCCGCCATGTGGCGGATCGTCGGGTGGGCCGGCTCGGCGGCGGGCGGGGCGGACGCGGTGGCGACACCGAGGATGCCGGCCAGGCCGATCAGGGAGGCGAAGTTCATGGGGAGGCTCCTGCTGTGGTTGGGATGGCGCGCATGGTGCGCGCCGGATCCGTGCACCAACAGCCAGCTACCCGCACACCATCTGTGCATTTTTCGCACAGATTGATGGATGACCGTGCCCTCGGGATCGCCATCGAACCCGCCATCGAACAGGCAACAAAAAAGCGGGACGCCGCAGCGCCCCGCTTTCTGGACAACCGACCCGCGCGCTTACAGGCGGCTGGCGATGGCCTGGGCGAAGCCCATGGTGTTGCCGGTGCCACCCAGGTCGCCGGTCAGCGAATCCTTGGCTTCCAGCGTGGCCACGATGGCCTTGCGCAGGCGCTCGGCGTTCTCGACCTGGCCGACGTGGTCCAGCATCTGCGCAGCGGCCAGCAGCAGCGCGCACGGATTGGCCTTGCCCTGGCCGGCGATGTCCGGCGCGGTGCCGTGCACGGCTTCGAAGATCGCCGCGTTCTCACCGATGTTGGCACCCGGGGCCAGGCCCAGGCCGCCGACCAGACCGGCACACAGGTCGGAGATGATGTCGCCGAACAGGTTGGTGGTCACGATCACATCGAACTGTTCCGGACGCATCACCAGCTGCATGCAGCAGTTGTCGACGATCATTTCCTGGAACTCGATGTCCGGGTACTTGGCTGCCACTTCACGCGCCACGGCCAGGAACAGGCCCGAGGTCGACTTGATGATGTTGGCCTTGTGCACGGCGGTGACCTTCTTGCGGCCGGTGCTGCGGGCCAGCTCGAAGGCGTAGCGCACGATGCGCTCGGAGCCCTTGCGGGTGATGCGGGTGCCGGAGAAGGCGGTCTCGCCATCGGCCGACACTTCCTGGCCTTCGGCCAGGTACGCGCCTTCGGTGTTCTCACGGACGGTGATCAGGTCCACGCCGTCGCCGAAACGCGACTTGGTGTTCGGGAACGAGACCGCCGGACGCACGTTCGCGTACAGGT
This sequence comes from Stenotrophomonas sp. TWI273, assembly GCF_039674765.1. Classification (NCBI taxonomy): domain Bacteria; kingdom Pseudomonadati; phylum Pseudomonadota; class Gammaproteobacteria; order Lysobacterales; family Lysobacteraceae; genus Stenotrophomonas; species Stenotrophomonas sp. TWI273. Next base: position 68,679 of record NZ_JBDJOA010000012.1, on the reverse strand, counting down.
CGAAATGGCGACGCAGGCTGACGTTGATCGAGGTGAAGCCGCCACCGACCGGCGTGGTCAGCGGGCTCTTCAGCGCGATCTTGTTGCGTGCGATCGACTCCAGCGTGGAGGCCGGCATCAGATCGCCGTGCTTTTCCAGCGCAGCCAGGCCCGCGTCGGCGTCTTCGTATTCAAAGCCGGTGTCCAGCTTGCCGAGCACGAACAGGGTAGCGTCCATGATCTCCGGGCCGATGCCGTCACCGCGGATGACCGTGATTTTCTGCGTCATTGATGTGTATTCCGAACCGAGGGGGAGCGCCAGCCGTGAGGTGCGCAAAGCGCGGGCGCAAGGGAAGTTTCATCGGCAATTATGCCTTACCCGCCCGATGGACCCCAAATGGGCCATTGGTCTTAGGCGGGCAAGGCAGAATTGCCGCGCATGCCTCCTCTACCCCGCGCCATTGGCGCGCCCCCTTCAACAGAAGGGGTTGTGCTCCAGACACGCCATCGGTCGTGCCGGCCGCTGGCCGGCAATCACGGGGTGCTGAACGATGGGTAGCCACCGACCGTTGGTCGGTGGAAACGTGGTCCAGAACATGAACGGGAGACCGTTGCAGCACCGAGAGCGCTGGGGGCCAACGAAGCCGACCAACGGTCGGCTCTACCGCGGCGGGGCCGGGTCGGCCCCGGTCTCAATGCTCGTGAACGGCCGGCGCGTCGGCGCCGCCTTCGAGCTGGTCCAGGAAATCCACCGCCCGGCGCAGGTGCGGGATCACGATCGAGCCGCCGACCACCAGGCCGACCGAGAAGGTCTCGAAGAACTCCTCGCGGGTCACGCCGGCGTCCTTGCACTGGGCCACGTGGTAGCTGATGCAGTCATCGCAGCGCAGCACCATCGAGGCGACCAGGCCCAGCAGCTCCTTGGTCTTCACATCCAGCGCGCCGGCCTGGTAGGTCTGGGTATCCAGCGCGAAGAAGCGGCGCACGACCTGGTTGGGTTCCCCCAGGATGCGCTGGTTCATGCGCTGGCGGAACTCGGTGAATTCGGCGATGCGGTCCTTGCTGCCGTCGTCGGCCGCGCTCATGCCGGGTCCTGCCCGGCCAGCAGCGGCTCCAGCTTGCCGGCACGGTGCAGCGCCATCATGTCGTCGTAGCCGCCCACATGGACCTCGCCCACGAAGATCTGCGGCACGCTGGTGCGGCGGGTCTTGGCCATCATCTTCTCGCGCTCGACCGGGTCCAGATCGATCCGGACCTCGGTCCAGTCGCGGCCCTTGCTCTTCAGGAAGTTCTTGGCGGCCACGCAGTACGGGCACACCGCGGTCGAGTAGATGGTGATGGCGGGTGCGCCACCGGGGGTGGAAACAGCATCTTGGCTCACGGGAAACTCCACAGCGGAACGTTGGTCTGTATATGGTAGCGGTCCGCTGGATTTTCCACGTCACCACCGCAACACTGTGATTTAACTGCAGGTTGTACTGGCCCTGTCACGCTGTCGTCCGTCTTCCCCCAGGAGCTCCGTTTGCGCCCCTTGCTGCTCTCTGCCGCGTTGACCCTGGCCTTGGCCGTGCCGCTGGCCGGGGCCCAGGAAAGCAAGCTGCCGGACATCGGGTCCTCGGCCGGCGAGCTGCTGACCCCGGCCCGGCAGGCCGAGTACGGCGGGATGATGCTGCGCGAACTGCGCAACTACGGCTATCTGCTCGATGATCCGCTGGTCGATGACTGGCTGCAGACCATGGGCGCCCGGTTGGGCTCCAACAGTGCCCAGCCGCGTCAGTCCTACACCTTCTTCATGCTCAAGGACCGGCAGATCAACGCCTTTGCCACCCTCGGCGGCTATATCGGGGTCAACGCGGGCCTGGTGCTGACCGCCGAGCGCGAGGACGAAGTGGCCGCGGTGCTGTCCCACGAAATCGCCCACGTCACCCAGCAGCACGTGCTGCGCGGTGTCGAACGTGCCCAGCGCGACCAGATCCCGATCCTGCTCGGCATGCTTGCCGCGATCGTGGCCGCGCAGCAGGCCGGCGGCAACTCCTCCGGTGATGCCACCATGGCCGCGATCACCTCGGGCATGGGCCTGATGCAGCAGCGCCAGATCAATTACACCCGCTCCAACGAATCCGAGGCCGACCGCCTGGGCATCCGCACGCTCGCCCGCAGCGGCTACGACGTGGATGCGATGGCCGGCTTCTTCGAGCGCATGTCGGCCTCGATGCGGGGCAACCAGGGCGGTTACAGCGTCCCGGATTTCCTGCAGACCCACCCGGTCACCACCACCCGCATCAGCGAGGCCAAGGCCCGCGCCGAGCAGATGAAGAAGGACACGGTGCTGCTCACCACCGAGGTGCCCGGCGGGGTCCGCCAGGAGCGGGTGAACCCGTCCGATCCAGCCCTCTCCGAGCCGCTGGTGCGGCGGAGCAATCCGCTGCTGCCGGCCTCGATGCAGATTTCGGTCAACGCGCTCAGCCGCGGCAGCACCGGCCAGTTCGAGTGGGCACGCGAGCGCCTGCGCGTGCTCAGCGCCGACACCCCCGGCGATGTCATCCGGGAATACGAAAGCCTGCAGCGCGCGCAGAAGAACGGGCTGACCGAGCCGCAACGCTACGGGCTGGCCCTGGGCCGGCTGCGCAACAGTGCGGCCGCGCAGGCCACCCGGGATCTGGGCGAGCTGCTGCGCGACCACCCGGACAATGTCTGGGTGGCGCTGGCGCTGGGCGAGGCCGAGTCCCGCAGCGGCCAGCCGGTGCAGGCCAACGCCCGGTTCGAAACCCTGATGCGCCAGCACCCCGGCAGCCGCCCGGTCGCGTTAACCTATGCGGCCATCCTCAATGAGCAAGGCGGGCGCGAGGCCGGCCAGCGCGCGCAGGCGATGCTGCGCCCGATGCTGTCGCAAAGCGGCAATGATCCGGTCTTCCAGCAACGCTTCGCCCGCGCCAGCGAACTGGCTGGCGACACCACCCGGGCCAGCGAGGCCTATGCCGAAGCCGCGTACCTGAGTGGCCGCCCGGAGCAGGCGCTGATCCAGCTGCAGGCCTTGAAGCGGCAGCCGAACCTGGATTATGTCGGCCGTGCCCGGGTCGATGCCCGGATCGAGAGCATCACCCCCACGGTGCTGGAAATGCGCCGACAGGGAATCGACGACCCGGAGCTGGACCGCCGCTGAGGCGCGCCCGGATGACGGTGGGATGGCGGCCCACGACGGGAACGGCCCCCTCGTCACAAACCTGTCATGAAACCGTAGTCTACTGAGCTCAATCCCGATCTGATGAGCAATACGGTGGGCACGTGCAGAAACGCATCCTGATCGTCGATGACGAACCCGCGATCCGCGAAATGGTCGCCTTTGCCCTGCGCAAGGGCGACTACGACCCGATCCATGCCGGCGACGCGCGCGAGGCGCAGACCGCCATCGCCGATCGCGTCCCGGACCTGATCCTGCTGGACTGGATGCTCCCGGGCACCAGCGGCCTGGAGCTGGCCCGGCGCTGGCGCAAAGAAGCCCTGACCCGCGAAGTGCCGATCATCATGCTGACCGCGCGCGGGGAAGAGAACGACCGCGTCGGTGGCCTGGAAGCCGGAGTGGACGACTACGTGGTCAAGCCGTTCTCGGCGCGCGAACTGCTGGCCCGCATCCGTGCGGTCATGCGCCGCGCCCGCGACGATGACGAAGATGGCAGCGTCGCGGTCGGTACGATCCGCATCGATGGCGCCGCGCACCGCGTCTTCGCCGGCGACCAGCCGGTGCCGATCGGTCCGACCGAGTACCGCCTGCTGCACTTCTTCATGACCCACCCTGAGCGCGTGTACACCCGCGCCCAGTTGCTGGATCACGTGTGGGGCGGCAGCGTGTATGTGGAGGAGCGCACCATCGACGTGCACATCCGCCGCCTGCGCAAGACGCTGGAGCCGTTCGCCGCGGAGAACATGGTGCAGACCGTACGCGGCGCCGGCTACCGGTTCTCGACGTCCACCTGAGTCTCGTCGGGCCGGTCCCGGGCGCGCATGCCCGGTTCCGGCCACTCCTGCTATAACCTTGGATCGAGTCCGAGGACCGCACTTTCTGCGAGACCGCAATGCCCCGCCACATCCGTTCTGCCTGGTTGAAAACGCTGGCCACCCTCGCCGCCCTGCTGCTCGCGGCCGGCTTGCTGGGCCTGGCAGTCGGACATGTGTGGATGTGCATCGCACTGGCCTCCATCGGTGCACTGGCGTGGCATTACTGGCGGCTGCGCCGGGTGCTGCGCGGCCTCACCGCGCGCCATCGCTGGGACATGGGTGACGGCACCGGTGTATGGAACGAGCTGGACCGCCTGCTCTACCGCAACCAGTGGGAAATGCGCACGCGCAAGCGTCGCCTGCTGGACATGCTGCGCAGCTATCGCGCTGCTGCGGCCGCGCTGCCGGATGCGGTGGTGGTGGTCGACCGCAACAGCCAGCGCGTGCAGTGGTTCAACGAAGCGGCGACCTCGCTGCTCGGTCTGCACCACCCGGGCGACCTGGGCGAAGCGCTGGTTGAACGCCTGCAGCCGATGCCGCTGGCGCACTGGCTGGCCGGGGGCCGCAATGCCGAACCGATCCTGGATGTGCCCTCCCCGGTCGATCCGGCGATCCGCCTCAACCTGCGCCTGATCCCCTACTCGCCCGATTACTGGCTGCTGATCGCACGCGACGTCAGCAAGCTGCTGCGACTGGAACAGGTCCGCCGCGACTTCGTCGCCAACGTCTCGCATGAACTGCGCACGCCGCTGACGGTAGTGCACGGTTACCTGGACATGATGGACCCGGAGGACTTCCCCGGCACCGGCCCGATGCTGGAGGAAATGCGCAAGCAATCCCAGCGCATGGCGCAGCTGGTCGAAGACCTGCTCACCCTGTCGCGGCTGGAATCGCAGGAACACACCGAAGCCGAAGCCGTGGCGATGACGCCGATGTTGGCCACGCTGCGTCGCGAGGCCGAAGCACACAGCCAGGGCCGTCACCAGATCAGCATCATCGATACCGCCGGTGTGGATCTGCAGGGCTCCAACAAGGAACTGCACAGCGCATTCTCCAACCTGGTCACCAACGCGGTGCGCTACACCCCGGCCGGTGGCCGCGTGGAAGTGGAGTTCGCGCGCGAAGGCGAAGGTGTGGTGCTGTCGGTACGCGATACCGGTTACGGCATCCCGGCCAACCATCTGCCGCGCCTGACCGAACGCTTCTACCGTGTCTCCAGCAGCCGCTCGCGCGAAAGCGGCGGCACCGGCCTGGGGCTGTCGATCGTCAAACACATTCTCGGCCTGCACCACGCCCGCCTGGAGATCCAGAGCGAGGTGGGTAAAGGCAGCACGTTCTCGTGCCATTTCGATGCCGACCAGGTGCGTGCGCGCAACGAGGTCGTCTCCCTTCCTTCTTCTGAAGACTTTTCCGCATGAGCACTCCTGTTCCCGTCGCCGTGCCTGTGGACGGCGATCCGCTGCGCGATCCGGCGCTGTACATCAACCGTGAGCTGTCGCAGCTGGATTTCAACTTCCGCGTGCTGGCCCAGGCCATGGACCCGCAGGTACCGCTGCTGGAGCGCCTGCGCTTCATGTGCATCTCCTGCACCAACCTGGACGAGTTCTTCGAGATCCGCGCGGCCGCGGTGCGCCATGCCCAGGAGTTCGGCCTGCCGCCAGCGCCGGACGGCATGACGCCGCAGGCGATCCTCAACGCCATCCATGACCGCGCCGCGCAGCTGGTGGACCAGCAGTACCGCTGCTGGAACGAGACCCTGCGCCCGGCACTGCATGAAGCCGGCATCGACGTGCTCGGCCGGCACTCCTGGAACCATCGCCAGAAGCGCTGGCTGCGGGCGTATTTCCGCAACGAGATCATGCCGGTGCTGTCCCCGCTCGGCCTGGATCCGTCGCACCCGTTCCCGAAGATCCTCAACAAGTCGTTGAACATCGTGGTCGTGCTCAAGGGCACCGACGCGTTCGGTCGCGCTGGGCATCTGGCGATCGTGCGTGCACCGCGTTCACTGCCGCGCATCATCCAGCTGCCGGAAAAACTCGGCGGCCCGCAGACCTTCGTGTTCCTGTCCTCGGTGTTGTCCACGTTCGTCGATGAGATGTTCCCGGGCATGGAAGTCCAGGGCGCGTATCAGTTCCGCGTGACCCGCAATTCCGAGCTGGTGGTGGACGAGGAAGAGGTCGAGAACCTGGCGCTGGCGCTGCGCGATGAGCTGGTTGACCGGGGCTACCGCCCGGCCGTGCGGCTGGAGATCGCGCAGGACTGCCCCCGCGACATCGTGCGCACCCTGCTGCAGAACTTCGGGCTGACCGAAAACGCGGTCTACCGCATCGACGGCCCGGTCAACCTCAACCGCGTGGTCCAGCTGTACGACGTGATCCAGCGGCCGGACCTGAAGTACCCCTCGCTGAGCCCGCGCGTGCTGCGCGACAGCGATGGCATCTTCGAGATCGTCGCGCGCCGGGATGTGCTCCTGCACCACCCCTTCGATGCGTTCACTGCCGTGCTGGACGTGATCAAGCAGGCGGCCGTCGACCCGAACGTGCTGGCGATCAAGCAGACCCTGTACCGCACCGGCAAGGATTCGCTGATCGTCGATGCGCTGATCCAGGCCGCACGCAACGGCAAGGACGTGACCGTCGTGGTCGAGCTGCGCGCGCGCTTCGATGAAGAAGCCAACCTCGGCCTGGCCGACCGCCTGCAGGAAGCCGGCGTGCAGGTCGTCTACGGGGTGGTCGGTTTCAAGACCCACGCCAAGATGCTGCTGATCGTGCGCCGCGAAGGCCGCAAGCTGCGCCGCTACGTGCACCTGGGCACCGGCAACTATCACAGCGGTACCGCGCGGGCCTACACCGACCTGAGCCTGATCACCGCCGATCCGGACATCGGCAACGATGTGCACCTGCTGTTCCAGCAGCTGTCCGGGCTGGCCCCGCGGATGAAGCTCAAGCGCCTGCTGCAGTCGCCCTTCACCCTGCACCCGGGTCTGCTGCAGCGCATCGAGCGCGAAACACGCCTGGCCGCCAGTGGCCGTCCGGGGCGGATCATCGCCAAGATGAACGCCCTCAACGAACCCCAGATGATCCGGGCCCTGTACGCGGCCTCGCAGGCGGGCGTGCAGATCGACCTGATCGTGCGCGGCGCCTGCACGCTGCGCCCCGGCGTCCCCGGTGTCTCGGACACCATCCGGGTGCGCTCGATCGTCGGCCGCTTCCTGGAACACAGCCGGGTCTACTGGTTCGGCAACGATGGGGCCTCGGAGCTGTTCTGCGCCAGCGCGGACTGGCTGGAGCGCAACCTGCTGCGCCGGGTCGAGACCTGTTTCCCCATCCTGGACCCGGAACTGGCACGCAAGGTCTACCGCGACGTGCTGCAGAACTACCTGGACGACAACCTCAACGCCTGGGAACTGCAGGCCGACGGCAGCTACATCAAGTGCACGCCCGGCCACGACGAGCCGCCGCACGCGGCGCAGATGGCCCTGCTGCAGGGTCTGTAGGTACCGACCGTTGGTCGGTACGCGGTAATTGCCTGCCCCTTCGATGCGACCGGTCGTCGCAGCGAGCCCATGTGAAGGGCGCGCGGTGACTTCGCGACCCACCGTTCGGCTAACATTCGCAAATGCCGCATACCTCCACGACTCCGCCCGCTTTGCAGGATGGCGACCTGCTCGCCGCCATCGACCTGGGATCCAACAGTTTCCACATGGTCATCGCGCGATACACCCTCGGGCAGTTGCGGGTGGTCGACCGCCTGCGCGAGACCGTGCGCATGGCCGATGGCCTGGATGGCAAAGGCGGCCTGTCCGCCGAGGCCCGTCAGCGCGCGTTGGAATGCCTGGCCCGGTTCGGCCAGCGCATCCGTGCGATCCCCTCGGTACGCGTCCGCGCGCTGGCCACCAACACGGTGCGCCAGCTGCGCTCGCCGCAGGCCTTCCTGATGCCGGCCGAAACCGCGCTCGGGCATGCGATCGAAGTGGTCAGCGGCCGCGAAGAGGCGCGTCTGATCTACCTCGGCGTGGCCCATGCGCAGCCGCCCAAGGCGGACCAGCGCCGGCTGGTGATCGATATCGGCGGTGGCTCCACGGAATTCATCATCGGCCAGGGCATGCAGACCCTGGAGCGCGAAAGCCTGCAGGCCGGCTGCATCGCCAGCACGCGCCGCTTCTTCCCGGGCGGCAAGCTGAGCAAGAAGCGCTGGAAGGACGCCTTGACCGAAATCGGCGCGGAGTTCCAGCAGTTCGCCAACAAGTACCGCGCACTGGGCTGGCACGAAGCACTGGGGTCCTCCGGCACGCACAAGGCGATCAGCGAAATCTGCGCCACCATGAAACTGAGCAAGGGCGCGATCACCGCCGAGGCATTGCCGCAGCTGCGCGATGAGCTGCTCAAGGCCAAGCGCATCGAAGACATCGATCTGCCGGGCCTCTCCGCGGATCGTCGCCCGATCATCGCCGGTGGCATCCTGGTACTCGAAGCCGCCTTCCAGGCACTCGGGCTGCAGAAGCTGCTGGTCAGCAAGGCCGCGATGCGCGAGGGCATTCTCTACGACATCCTCGGCCGCGCCAGCGAGAACGACCTGCGCGACGAATCGGTCGCGGCACTGACCCAGCGTTACGGCATCGATACCGTCCAGGCTGATCGCGTGGAAAGCACGGCCATGAACCTGCTCGCCCAGGTCGAAGAAAGCTGGCAGCTGGATCCGGACGATGCCCGCATGCTCGGCTGGTCCGCGCGGCTGCACGAGCTCGGCCTGATGATCGCGCACAGCGGTTACCACGTGCATGGCAGCTACGTGCTGGAGAACTCGGACATCGCCGGTTTCTCGCGGCAGGAACAGCAGCTGCTGGCCGCGCTGGTGCGCAGCCATCGCCGCAACATTTCCAAGTCCGCCTTCGATGCACTGCCCGAACGTCTCCTGCAGCCGGCACGGCGCATGACCGCGCTGCTGCGCCTGGCGGTCCTGCTCAACCGCGCGCACGAAGACACACCGATGCCCGCACTGGAACTGACCGCCGATGACGCGCGCTTGTCGCTGATCCTGCCGCAGGCGTACATCGATGCGCGTCCGCTGCTGCGCGCGGACCTGATCGGCGAAACCGAGGGCATGGCCGGGCTGGGGGTGCAGTTCCGCCCCTTCGTTGCCTGACGCTTTTTGCCTGCTTCGTAGCGTGCATCTGCAGCAATTTTCAGGCTGACTTCGCAGAACGCCGAACCCGTGAATTATTTGTGAGAACACCCTCACATCTCCCTCATGGAACCTTAACCAATCGATCTACTCTCGGGACACCGGCCTTCACACGGCTGGATTTTTGAGGAAGGCGGTACTTGGTCCGCCGACCTCTTGGACGTCGTTCCGATAAGAGAGAGAGTCGATCATGTCTTCATCCACCACCCCGTTGGGGCAGGCGATCCGCCTTGCCCTGGTGGCCGGCACCGCTGGCCTGGCTTCCACCGCCGTCCTCGCCCAGGACGCCACCCCGACCACCCTGGACCGCATCGAGATCACCGGATCGCGCATCCGCCAGGTCGATGTCGAATCCGCCCAGCCGGTGCTCGCGATCAGCCGCGCCGACATCGAGCGCCAGGGCTTCAGCTCGGTCGCCGACATCCTGCAGAACCTGACCGCGGTGGGCAGCCCGTCCATCAGCCGCTCCAACGTACTGGCCGCTGGCGAGAACGCCGGTGGCACCTACATCGACATGCGCAACCTCGGCGCGCAGCGCACCCTGGTGCTGATCAACGGCAAGCGCCTGGGCATCAACACCGGCGGCTACCAGGACATCTCCAGCGTGCCGGTCTCGGCGATCGAACGCATGGAGGTGCTGAAGGACGGTGCCTCGGCGATCTATGGTTCGGACGCCATGGCCGGCGTGATCAACATCATCACCCGCAGCAACGTCAATGGCGTCACTGCCAACGTCTACCAAGGCCAGTACAGCCAGGGCGATGGCGCGCGTAACAGCGTCGACGTGGTGGCCGGCTGGTCCAACGACCGCGCCTCGCTGACCTTCTCGGCCGAGCACACCGAAGAGAAGGGGGTGTGGGCACGCGATCGCTGGTTCAGCCAATTCCCGAACACCACGCGCCACCCCGGCGACGACTGGACCCAGGTCAGTCAGTGGGGTCAGATCAACGGCCTGAAGGGCCCGGGCTGTACCGCCGCGGCAGGCTGCAACTACTCGCTGGATCGCGGTACCGACCCGACCAACCCGGCCAACTACCATCTCAGCGACCTGACCCCGTTCACCGGCGATGTCAGCAACGCACCGGAGCAGATGCACCTGATCTCGCCCCTCAAGCGCGATTCGCTGTTCCTCGATGGGCGCGTGGACCTGACCGATGACATCCGCCTGACCACGCAGCTGGGCTACAACAAGCGCACGTCCACCCGCCAGGTGGCCGGCTATCCGCTGCAGTCCGCCACCGCCGGCATCGGGCCGATGTCGGCCGACAGCTGGTTCAACCCGTTCGGCAACCACCACGGCCATGGGAACCCCACCGACATCGCCTGGAACCGTCGCGCCTGGGAGGTCCCGCGGGTCAGCACCAGCGAGCTGACCACCTGGCGCGCCGTGGCCACGCTGGAAGGCAGCTTCGAGGTGGGCGAGCGCTACTTCGATTGGGAAGTGGGCTATCAATACAACCGCAGCGAACTGCTGCAGACCTCCACCGGCAACCTCAACAAGGAACGCGTCAAGAACGCGGTCGGCCCGTCGTACTACAACGAGGCTACCGGCAAGGTGGAATGCGGCGTTCCTGGCGCGCCGATTGCCGGCTGCATGCCGTGGAATCCGCTGGTGCCCTACGGCAGCAACGACCCCAATGGCCTGACCGGCAACCAGGCGCTGATCGACTACCTGTTCCCGCCGGAAATCTCCCGTGGCAAGACCACCACCCGCAATGCGTTCGCCAGCATCGCCGGCACGGTGATGACGCTGCCGGCCGGTGATCTGGGCTTCGCCTTCGGCGTGGAAACCCGCAAGGAGGCCGGTGAGTTCATCCCCGATCCGCTGGCCCAGAGCGGTGCCACCACCAATCTGGCCGCCGGTCCGACCGGGGGCGGCTACAAGGTCAATGAGGCCTACCTCGAGCTCAGCGTGCCGATCCTGGCCGACCTGCCCGGCGCGCGTGAGCTGAGCCTGAGCGCGGCCACCCGCCACTCGGACTACAACACCCTGGGCACCACCCTCAACAGCAAGTTCGGCTTCAAGTGGAAACCGATCGAGCAGCTGCTGGTGCGTGGCACGTGGGCGCAGGGCTTCCGTGCCCCCACCATCTCCGATCTGTACGGCGGCGGCTCGGAAACCTTCACCACCGGCTACCGTGATCCCTGCGACACCGTTTACGGTGCCTCGGCCAGCAGTGCCGAGGTCCGCGCACGGTGCGCCGCCGACATCGCCAATGCGGACAGCTACCGCCAGCTGCGCCAGGGCGGCGTGCCGATCACCAGCAGCAGCGCCCAGACCCCGGTGCCGTTCACCAACGGCTCCAACCCGGATCTGCAGCCGGAAACCTCAACGAGCCGTACCCTGGGTCTGGTCTGGAGCCCTGGCTTCGTGCCCAACCTCAACGTGGCGCTGGACTGGTGGAAGATCCGCATCGACAACACCATCGTCAACGATCATCCCAACGACCTGCTGCGCGACTGCTATGAGCAGGGCATCGCGTCGCGCTGCAGTGGCTTCACGCGCGATCCGGTGACCGGCATCGTCGACACGTTGAAATACGGCAAGCGCAACTCGGGCTTCCTGGAGACGGAAGGCTACGACCTCGAGCTCAGCCACCATCTGGATACCGCTTACGGCAAGCTGACCACGGGCTGGACGACCACCTATGTCAGCTCGTATCTGTCGCGTACGACCAACGACACCGACGTCGTGCCTACCCCAAGCAACGGCATCGGCAGCGGCTTCCGCGTGCGCTCCAACCTGACCCTGGGCTGGGACGTGGGAAACTTCGGGGTGAGCTGGACCGCGCGCTATTACGCCGGGGTCAAGGAACGCTGCATCAACGCGACGACCCGTCCGGACGAGTGTTCCGACCCGGGCGTGCAGGCGCCGTGGTACGCCGGCTCGCGTGACTACAACCAGCGTGGCTCGGTCACCTTCCACGACCTGCAGTTCCGTTACACCCTGCCGTGGGATGCGACCGTCTCGGTCGGTGCCAACAACGTGTTCGAGAAGTACGGCCCCATCATGTACAGCCAGCCGAACTCCAACTTCTCCTACTACGGCGGCTACGATATCGGGCGTTTCATGTACATGAAATATCAGCAGCGCTTCTGATCGCCGCCGGGTAACAACGCTTGATCGCCACGGCCCTTCGGGGCCGTGGCTTTTTACTGCCGGTGCGCGCGTCATCCCAACGTCATACGGCGGTCATGTCGGCTACATCGCCCGGCCCCAGCATGCGTGGCATACCGGAGGCCCGCCATGCGCTATGCCATCGTCACCGAAACCTACCCCCCTGAAGTCAACGGCGTTGCCCTGACCGTACAGGGCCTGGAACTGGGGCTGCGTGCCGCTGGCCATCAGGTCGATCTGGTCCGGCCCCGGCAACCCTCCGATATCGAGGCGGTGGACGGCACGGTGCTGGTCACCGGCGCCAACCTGCCGCGCTACCCCGGCCTGCGCTTCGGCCTGCCCGCACCCTCCCGCTTGAGCCGCCAGTGGCAGCAGCAGCGTCCGGACGCGATCTACATCGCCACCGAAGGCCCGCTGGGCTGGTCGGCACTGCGCACCGCGCGGCGCCTCGGGATTCCGGTCGCCACCGGCTTCCATACCCGCTTCGATGAGTACCTGCCCGACTACGGCGTGGCCTGGCTGCAGGCCGCCGCGCTGCGCTGGATGCGCCGCTTCCACAACCAGGCCGATGCCACCCTGGTGCCGACCCAGGAGCTGCAGCAGTTCCTCGGCGAGCAGGGCTTTGATCGCGTGCGCCTGCTGGCGCGCGCCGTGGACAGCAGTCAGTTCGAGCCCGAGCGCCGTGACCCGGCGCTGCGCGAGGAGTGGGGCATCGATGGCAACGGCTTCGCCGCGATCTACGTCGGCCGCATCGCCCCGGAAAAGAACCTCGGGCTGGCGGTCAAAGCGTTCCGCCGCCTGCAGCAGGTGCGGCCGAAGGCGCGGTTCGTGTTCGTCGGCGATGGCCCGTCACGCGCCAAGCTGGCCCACGACAATCCGGACTTCATCTTCTGCGGCGTGCAGCGCGGGGATGCGCTGGCGCGGCACTTCGCCAGCGGCGATCTGTTCCTGTTCCCCAGCCGCAGCGAGACCTTCGGCAACGTCACCCTTGAAGCCATGGCCAGCGGTCTGGCCACGGTCGCCTTCGATTACGGCGCCGCCCGGGAATACCTGCGCACCGATGAGAGCGGCATCGCCGTGAATGACGACAGCGAGTTTGTGACCGCCGCCGTGCAGCTGGCCGGCGACGACGCCCTGCGCCACCGGCTCGGCCGCACTGCCGCCACCGCGATGAAGCGGCTGCATCCGCAGCACGTGGTCGCCGAGTTCGATGCGCTGCTGGCTGAACTGGCCCAGGCCCGGAGGCCGCATGCCGACCACGCCGCTTGATGCCCTGCGCGGGCGCGAAACCCGCTGGTGCCGCCGCGCCAACCACTACTGTCGGCACCGCCGGATCCGCCATGCCTTCGCGGTGATCAGCCGCCTGGGCGATGGCGCGTTCTGGTACGCGCTGATGGGCGCGCTGGTGCTGCTGGACGGCCTGGATGGCCTGCGTGCTTCGTTGCACATGGCCGCCACCGGCTTGATGGCACTGCTGCTGTACAAGGGCCTCAAGCGCTGGACGCGCCGCCCGCGGCCATTTGCCGCCGACCTGCGCATCCGCGCCTGGGTGGCGCCGCTGGACGAGTTCAGTTTCCCGTCCGGGCACACCCTGCACGCGGTGTCCTTCACGATCGTGGCACTGGCCTACTACCCGTGGCTGGCCCCGTTGCTGGTGCCGTTCACCGTGCTGATCGGCCTGTCGCGGGTGGTGCTGGGCCTGCACTACCCCAGCGATGTGCTGGCCGCGACCGGCATCGCCGCACTGCTGGCCGCCGCCAGCCTGCAATGGCTGCCGTTGTAGCCAGGATCGCCGCGCCCCCTTTCGACTCGACAAGGGCAGTTCACCTGTCGCGCTGCCTCGCCCCGTGATCCCGTTTTACAATGGGTCCATGACCACGCTGTTCATCTCCGATCTGCACCTGGACCCGAGTCGTCCAGCCATCACCGACCTGTTCCTGGCCTTCCTGCGCGATGAAGCGATGCAGGCCGAGGCCCTGTACATCCTGGGCGATCTGTTCGAAGCCTGGATCGGCGATGACACGCCCTCCCCGGCCGCCGATGCGGTGGCCGTCGCGCTGCATGCCGTGGCCGATGCCGGCGTGCCGGTGTACTTCATCCGCGGCAACCGCGATTTCCTGGTCGGCGAGGACTACGCGCGCCGCGCGGGATTCACGATCCTGCCCGACCCGAGCGTGATTGATCTGTATGGCCGCCCGGTGCTGCTGCAGCACGGCGACCTGCTGTGCACCGACGATATCGCCTACCAGCAGTTCCGCACGCAGACCCGCGACCCGGTGTTCCAGGCGCAGTTCCTGTCGCAGCCGCTGGCCGCGCGCATCGCCTTCGCACAGAAGGCGCGCGATGCCAGCCAGGCACGCCAGTCGGAAATGAAGCAGGGTGACCGTGCCCAGTTCGAGACCGTCACCGATGTCGCGCCGGCGGAAGTGGATGCCACCTTCGGCCGCTACGGCGTGGACACGATGATCCACGGCCACACCCACCGCCCGGCCATCCACGCGCTGCAGGCCGGTGGCCGCGACTGCACCCGCATCGTGCTGGGCGACTGGTACGAACAGGGCTCGGTGTTGCGCGTCACACCGGACGGCTGGACACTGGATTCGCTGGCGACCTGACGCCGGTAGCGGCCTGGCCTGCCGTGCTGTTCCGGCGCGGGGCTTCCGCGCTACCTTAGCCGGGCATCCTCGGGGAGCAGGGACGATATGGTGGTGGCAGCTACCCAACCGACGACGGCGCCGACGGTGTCCCTGCACATCGGTCTGTTCTTCGACGGCACCCGCAACAACGCTGACAATCTGCAGCGCGCCTCACGCCCGGCAGGCGCCACGACGCCCACACCGCGCCCACCGGCCGTGGTCGCCGATGATGCCTCCCCGTACCAGAGCCGCTTGACCAGCAGCTACAGCAACGGCCTGACCAATATCGCGCGGCTGCATGCGCTGTATCCGGACCATCGGCAGATGCCGCCCGCAGGCAACACGCTCGCGCTGTCGCTCTATATCGAGGGCGTGGGCACGCGCACCGGTGAAGACGACGACCTGTTGGGGCTGGCGTTCGGCATCGGTCGCACCGGTGTCCGCGCGAAGCGACGCCGGGCGCTGGAGCAGCTGCTGCCCGACGCGCTGCGCCAGCTCGCCCGTGCGCACCCTGGCCGCGTACTCGGCAGCGTGCGGATGGATCTGTTCGGCTATTCGCGTGGCGCGGCCAGCGCGCGCGACGCGATGAACGTGCTCAACGCACCCGGTGCCGCCGCGTGGCTGCGCGAGCAACTGGTGCGCTCGGGCTGGTCATTGGCGCCGGGATTTCCAGACGCGGTGCGGCCGGTGCGCTTCGTCGGCCTGCTCGATACCGTGGTGGCGATCGGCCGCCAGCATGGCGATGAGATGCCGGTGGTCGCCCTGCCCGCCGGCTGCGCGGACAAGGTAGTGCAGCTGGTCGCGCGCGATGAGCACCGCGAGCATTTCGCGCTGACCAGCGTGGCGCCCGAACATGAAGAGATCGCGTTGCCAGGCGTGCACGCCAACATCGGCGGCGGCTACGACCAGCGCATCGAAGGACCCAAGCTGCTGAGCCGGCCGGAGGGACAGCTGCTGCGTGGCACCGGACTGGCCGCAGGCGATGTACCGCCGCTGGCGCTGCTGCGCGCGAGCACGGTCTACCGCGCCGCACAGGCGACGTGTCGGCGCTGGCAGCGCGCACTGGGGCTGGGGGATGACGCGATCTGGGTGGATGTCTGGCACCACTGGCAGCAGCAGCGGGTCGCCGGCAGCCGCAGCGTCCTGCCGCAATTCACCCTGCGGGCGTACGCGGCGGTGGTGCTGCGCCGCGAGATCGATGCGCGTTACCAGTTCATCGCGCTGCGGCTGCTGCACCAGCGTGCGGCCGCAGCAGGTGTCGCCTGGACAACCTCACCGGACGCGTTGCCCGCACTCGCACTGCCCGCGGCACTGCAGCCCATCGCGGCCCGGTTGCTGGCCGGCCATCCGCTGGATGCCGCGCAGGAACGCACGCTTCGCCAGCATTACCTGATGCAGTCCGCGCACTGGAACTTCGATGCCCTGGGCGACACTGCGCTGCTCTATGCCGCCGATGAAGGCACGCGGGAACTGCCGTATCGGCCGGGGCCAGGGCTGTTCTACGTCAACCGGCCGACCGAAAACGGTCAGCGCGTGGTGCTGGCCAACACCTGACCGCGCAGTTCGGTCTGTTCGATCAGCTCGGCCAGTTCTTCTTCGTCGAAGCCGGCGAGCAGCCTGGCTTCCAGGTTGAACGGGCCATACAGGAAGCCGCCGGCGTACTCGCGCAGCAATGCCATGAACCGCGGGCGTGGCTCGACGTTCTCGCGCGTGCAGTACCAGCGGTACCATCGCGAACCAGCGGCCACATGCGCCACCTCTTCGCGCAGGATGATCTCCAGCACATCGGCGGTGGCATGGTCGCCTCCGGCGCGCAGCTTCACGATCATGCCCGGGGTGACATCCAGCCCGCGCGCTTCCAGCACACGCGGCACCAGCGCCATGCGCGCGAGCCCGTCATGCGCGGTCTTCTCGCACATTTCCCACAGGCCGTTGTGCGCGTCGAAATCGCCGTAGGCATAGCCGTTGGCCTGCAGCCGATCGTGCAGCAGCATGAAGTGGCGCGATTCGTCATCGGCCACGCTGACCCAGTCGGCATGGAAGGAGCCCGGCAGGCCGCGGAAACGGTAGACCGCATCCCAGGCCAGGTCGATCGCATTGAGTTCGATATGCGCGATGGCGTGCACGAACGCCGCGCGCCCTTCCACGCTGCCCAGGCCACGACGCGGCAGATCGCGCGGGTGGACGAGTGTGGGCCGGGCCGGGCGGCCCGGCATCCGGATCGGCTCCGGCGCCGGCGCATCGGCCGGTGCCTTCAGGCGACCGGCACGGAACTGCACGGCGTAGTGCTGGGTCAACGCGACCTTGCGCAACGGATCCGGCTCGGCCAGGCACTGCTGCGCGGCCTGCAGCAGATCGCCGGCCGCGCTGTCCAACACGTCACTCATGCCCTGCCCTCAGGCGCGACGCTTGTGCTTGGCATCGTCCGAACGCAGCTGCTGGATGCGCTCGAAATAGCCCGGCTCGATCCCGGTCGGGTAGACGCCGTTGAAGCACGAGGAATCGAACGACTTCAGCTCCGGGTTGCCTTCGCTCACCGCCGCTTCCATGTCCTCGATGTCCTGGTAGATCAGCCAGTCGCAGCCCAGGTGCTTCTCGATTTCTTCGATGCTGCGGTTGTGCGCGACCAGTTCTTCGGCGGCCGGCATGTCGATGCCGTAGATGTTGGGGTAACGCACCGGCGGCGCGGCGCTGGCCAGGTAGACCTTGCGGGCACCGGCGTCGCGCGCCATCTGCACGATCTGCTGGCTGGTGGTGCCGCGCACGATCGAATCATCGACCAGCAGCACCACGCGGTTGCGGAACTCCAGGTGGATCGGGTTGAGCTTGCGGCGCACCGACTTCACCCGCTCACCCTGGCCCGGCATGATGAAGGTGCGGCCGATGTAGCGGTTCTTGATGAAGCCTTCGCGGTACTTCACCCCGAGCGTGTTGGAGATCTCCAGCGCGGCATCGCGCGAGGTATCCGGGATCGGGATGATGGTGTCGATGTCGTGATCCGGGCGCAGGCGCAGGATCTTCTCGCCCAGCTTGATGCCCATGCGCATGCGCGCCTTGTGCACCGAGACGTTGTCGATCATCGAATCCGGGCGGGCGAAGTACACATATTCGAAGATGCACGGGCTGTGCTCGACCGGTTCGGCGCAGACTTCGGAGAACAGCTCGCCACGCGCGGTGATGACCAGCGCTTCGCCCGGGCGCACATCGCGCACGCGCTGGAAGCCGAGCACATCCAGTGCGGCCGATTCGGAGGCCACGATGTATTCGTCGCCTTCGGCGTGGGCACGCTTGCCGAGCACCAGCGGGCGGATGCCGTGCGGATCACGGAAGGCCACCAGGCCCAGGCCCAGCACCACGCTGATCACCGCATAGCCACCCTTGACGCGGCGATGCACGGCGGCCACGGCGCGGATCGCCGCTTCCGGGGTCAGCTGGCGCTGTGCGTCCAGTTCGAACGCGAACACGTTCAACAGCACTTCGCTGTCCGAGTCGGTGTTGACGTTGCGGCGGTCCTGCTCGAACACCTGCTGGCGCAGGGCTTCGGTATTGATCAGGTTGCCGTTGTGGGCCAGCGCGATGCCGTACGGCGAGTTCACGTAGAACGGCTGCGCCTCGTCCATGCCTTCCGAACCGGCGGTGGGATAGCGCACGTGCGCGATGCCGACGCGGCCTTCCAGCGTGGACATCCGCTTGGCATCGAACACATCGCGCACCAGGCCATTGGCCTTCTGCACGCGCAGGCGGGTGCCGTCGGCGGTGGCGATGCCGGCCGCGTCCTGGCCACGATGCTGGAGGACGGTCAGGCCGTCATACAACTGCCCGGCGACGTTCTGGTTGCCGACGATTCCGACGATGCCACACATGGTGCGAATTCTCCGCTGGGCTGCGCCCATCTACAGTGAAGGTGGCCGTGCCTGGCCGGAGGTACCGTTCCGTGCCGGAGCGGTGTCGTCCGGACGCGGGTGCGCCGGCTCGATATTGACTGGCAGTGTGGAAGTCGGCCCGCGCGCCGCAGCGTCGGCAGGTGCCGTCTCCCTCCCCTCGTCAACGGGACGCGGCCATCCGCGCCCTGCCACTACGTCGCCAAGGACGCCATTATCGCCTGTCGCGAGCGGCTTGCCCAAATCCATCGTCGGCAGTTGCGGCAGATTCACCTCCGGCAACGCCATCTCGGGCAGCTGCGCCTGCATCCAGCGCACCCCGGGTTGCAGCAGCGGCCGCACCTGCGAGGTCTGCCAGGCCGGCTCCTGCGGCAGCGGCGTGAAGGCGGCCAGCATCAGCAGCACGCAGCCCAGGAAGGCGCCGCGGACCAGGCCCAATGCACCGCCCAGCAGGCGGTCGGCACCGGTCAGGCAGGTCACTTTCACGGCCGCCTTGATCAGCATGCCGATCAGGCCGACGGCGATCATGACGATCAGGAACACCCCCAGGTAGCCGGCAACGTAATGGCCGGTGCCCGGTTCCAGCGGCGCCGCCCACCAATGGGCTGCGTCATTGCCGAACAGGAACGCGGCCCAGCCGGCCAGCAGCCAGGACAGCGTGCTGACCACGATGCCGACGAAGCCGCGCATCAGGCCAAGCAGGACGGAGGCCCCGATCAGGACCAGCAGGACGATGTCGATCATGCCGGCAGGCCGCGCGGTAGGCGCCGTCCAGCGGGTGCGGGGCGGCGCAGCTCAGGCATCAGGGGTGCGGGCGGACCATGCCGGCCACGCCGACCTTGGCGGCCACCTGGGCCTTGAGGTTCTCGGCATCGGCGCGGTTGGCGACCGGCCCGACGCGGACCCGGTTGAGGGTGCCCTTGTCGGTACGGACCTGCTCCACGAAGGCGCTGAAGCCGGCGGCGCGGACTTTGTCGCGCAGCGCGTTGGCCTCGGCCGCCTGGCCGAAGGCACCGAGCTGCACGGCGAAACCGACGCTGCTGGCGGCCGGGGCCGCCGGAGCAGCCGGTGCCGCGACGGCAGTCTCGGGATTGGGCGCCGGGGCCGGCTTGGGCTCGGGCTTGGGCGCGGCCGGCTTCGGTTCGGGCTTGGCGGCCGCGACCGGCTCGGCCGGCAGGGATTCGGTTTTCACGGTATTGCCCGCCGGCGCGGCGGCAGCACTGGAGGCGGCCGGAGCCGCCGACGGGGCCGGTGCAGGGCCGGCCGGCGTGGCGGCAACCGCGGTATCGGCGCGGGCATCCAGGGTGATGACCTCGGCCTTGACGTCATTGCGCACCTTCACCGCCTGCAGGCGGCCGGCTTCGGCCAGCGCGCGATCGGCGTAGGGACCGACGCGCACGCGCCAGGCCTGACGACCGTTGATCGTGGCCGGCTCGCGGAAGCCGGCGAGCTGGGCGCTCTTCAACGAAGCGATGACGCGGTCGGCATCGGCTTCGGTGGCATAGGCACCGAAGCTGACGGCGTAGTTGCCGGCGGCGACGGCCGGCGAGGTGTCTGCCGGCGCCGGATCGGCGGCGAGCGCAGCGCTGTCGGCCAGCGGCTGGGTCGTGGATGCCCCGCTCCGCAGGCCGGTGGCGCCACCGGTGGGGGCGACCAGCGGCAGCTCGCGGGTTTCGAACTGGCCATCCGACGGCGCGGCCGGTGCACTGATCGGCACGTTGGCGACACCACTGTCAGGTGCGGGACCCTTGACCAGCATGGGCAGGAAAATCACGGCCAACGCCACCAGGACGATGGCACCAATCAGTCGCTGTTTCAGAGGAGTATCCACGTGAAGGCAGGCAGGCGGCGCGGCGGAATGCCACGGCGATTATACGGGTGCGCGCGTGTGCGGCGGCTGATGCGGCTGAACGGCGCTGCAAAGCCCCCTCAGGCGCCGGGTTCGAGGGTCTGCAGCGCCTGCGCGGCGGTGTGGAAGGAGCCGAACACCAGCACGCGATCGCCGGCCTTGGCCTGCGCCACGGCATGCTGCAGGGCGTCCACGACGGTGGCGTGCGGTGTCGCGCCGGCCGCAGCCGTACCGGCCAGGCGTGCCCGCAGTTCCTCGGCGCTCTGCGCACGTGCCCCCTCCAGCCCGGCCAGGTGCCACTGCTGGACCTGATCGGCCAAGGCCTCGACCACCCCGGCGGCATCCTTGTCCTGCAGGGCGGCAAACACCGCGATGGTGTCGCCGGTGACGCGACTGGCCTTCAGCGCGGTGGCCAGTTCGCGCGCGGCCTGCGGGTTGTGACCGACATCGACCAGCACCTCCACGCCGTCACGATCAAAGGCCTGCAGGCGGCCACGGATACGCGCGGCGGCAACGCCTTCGATGAAGGCGGTGCGCGGCAGCGGGCGATCCAGCGCACGCAGCGCGGCGATCGCCGTCGCGGCATTGGCGCGCTGGATGGGCCCGCGCAGCGTCGGGTGCGGCAGTTCGATACGGAAGCCGACATCGCGCCAGCGCCAGCGCTCGCCATCGATGGCATCGGCGAAGAAATCGCTGCCACCCCGGATGGCGTTGGCACCCACCAGATAGGCACGCGCGAGCACACTCGAGGGCGGATCGATTTCGCCGAGGATGACCGGCTTCCACCCACGGATGATGCCGGCCTTCTCGGTCCCGATCGCTTCGCGGTCCTCGCCCAGCCAGTCGCTGTGGTCGATGTCGACGGTGGTGATCACCGCCACGTCGCCATCGACGATGTTGACCGCATCCAGACGGCCGCCAAGGCCGACCTCAAGCACGGCCAGATCCAGGCCCGCCTGCGCAAACAGCTGCAGGGCGGCCAACGTGCCGTATTCGAAGTAGGTCAGCGTGGTGTCGCCACGCGCGTCTTCGATCGCGTTGAAGGCCGCCATCAGGGCGTCATCGGTAGCGTCCTGGCCATCGATGCGCACGCGCTCGTTGTAGCGCAGCAGGTGCGGCGAGGTGTACGCACCGACCTTCCAGCCGGCAGCGCGCGCGATGGCCTCGATGAAGGCCACGGTGGAGCCTTTGCCGTTGGTGCCACCGACCACGATGCTGCGCTCGGCCGGCGCGCCCAGCCCCATCGCCTGCGCCACGGTACGCACCCGGTCCAGCCCCATGTCGATGGTGGCGGGGTGCTGCTGCTCGATGTAGCTGAGCCAATCGGAGAGGGTCTGCGGGCGGGCGGTGGTGGTCATGGTCGTTGGATCGGAATCGTTGGGGCGGACGGCAGGATGGGACGCAGTGCGTTACAGCGCGCGGTGCTTGGCTTCGCCGAAGAACGGCGTGTGGTGCGCGCAGTCGTTGAGGCGCACGACTTCAAGCTGATCGAGGTCGGGGCCTTCGAGCAGGTTCAGCGTGGTCGGTGCCTGGCGGAAGGTCCACAGGCGCGAGATCGGCAGGCCGAGGATGCGGCACAGGATCACGCGGTTGACGGCGTCATGGGCGACCACCAGCAGGGTGTCGTGCTCGCCCAGGCCTTCAGCGGCACGGGCCAGGCCACGCCAGCTGCGTTCGAGCACCAGGCGCAGCGATTCGCCGCCGGGCATCAGGACGGTATCGGGCTCTTCGCGCCAGGCGCGCAGGCGGGAGGGATCCTTGTCGTGGATTTCGCTGGCCAGCAGGCCTTCCCATTCGCCGTGGGCGATTTCCTGGAGGTCCGGCTCGGTCTGCAGCATCGGGGCACGGTCTGCACCCAGGGCGAGCTGGGCGGTGAGCTGGGCACGCGAGAGCGGCGAGGCGACGGCGCGGGTGATGTCGACGGACTTCAGACGTTCCCCCAGTGCCTTGGCCTGGGCTTCGCCGATCGGCGACAACGGGATATCGATCTGGCCTTGGTAGCGGCCTTCGGCATTCCACGGCGTTTCGCCGTGACGGGCAAGCAGGATGCGCATGCGGACAAGGGGTCCTTGGGGGAGGAGGTTCCGGCGCTTCGTTCACATCCTGTGAAAGCACGCGGAACAGGGATGATACCCGGTCGCGGCTGTGAAGCTGTGCGGCTGTTTGGTGCACGTGATCTGCTTGCTCGGCGGCTTGGTGGCGGATGGCTCGTAAAGCATGGCGCCTGACGGCCCCGCGCAGGCTGAGGCCGGGTAGCCTCTGGCAGGACGCGCCGTGAACCCAGCCCTGCCCGGCGCGCTCCTTCAGGGAAAAACAAGACGCCTCGCGTTGGAGGTATAGCGGACCATAAAAAAACCCCGCAGATGTCGCTGCGGGGTTCTGGAAACCGACGGGGCGGCTTACTTGCTGAGGTTCAGTTCTTTCAGCAGCTGCGGCGCCGGCGCCACTTCCTGCATGATCCACTGCATGTAACGGCTGTCGACCGCGATCATGCGGGTCATCACCGGATCGAACACCCAGTTCGAACTCACCGACTCCCAGTTGCCATCGAAGGCCAGGCCGACCAGCTTGCCGTTGGCGTCCAGCACCGGCGAACCGGAGTTGCCGCCGGTGATGTCCAGGTTGGACAGGAAGTTCACCGGCACCGAGCCGATGCGCTTGTCTTCCAGGCCGCCGTAACGCTTGGCCTTGACCGCATCGAGCAGCGCCTTCGGCGAATCAAACGGATCTTCGCCGGTTTCCTTGGCCGCCACGCCTTCCAGGGTGGTGAACGGGGTGTAGTTCACGCCATCCTTGCCGTAGCCCATGACGTTGCCGAAGGTGATGCGCAGCGACAGGTTGGCGTCCGGATAGACGAACTCGCCCTTGCTCTTCTTGTAGTCGGCCACGGCCTGCAGATACAGCGGGCGCGACACCAGCGACTCGCCTTCGCGGGTCTTCTTCTGCTCTTCCTGCTTGAGCAGCGCCGGCATCACCGCCACCGCGTACTGGATGGCCGGATCGGTGCTGGCCTCGAACGCCGCACGGTCGGCCTTGAACCACGTCAGGCGCTCATCCAGGCTGCCCAGCTTGGTGCCCGAGAGCTTGCCAACCAGAGCCTGCACGGCGGCCGCATCGCTGCCGGCCAGCCACTGGTTGAGCACCTCGTTGGTGCGCTGCGCGGCCGGCAGGGCCACGTACTGGCTCAGCCAGTAGGTCTGCAGCTGCTGGTCCATGCGCGGCACGTAACGGCGGTCCATCTGCTTCAGGCCGCCTTCGATGGAGGGAAGATCGCGTTCCTGATAGCCGACTTCACGCTCGGCATCGGCCTTGCTGCGCTCGATCGAGAGGCGGTACAGGGTGATCGCCGAGCCCACGGCCGAGGTGCTGTTGAACTGGCTGACGAACAGGTCGCGCTCACGCGTGGCCTTGCTGGTGTCCAGGTGCTGGATCAGCTGCGCATGTGCCGCCAGGGCCGGCTTGCCGGCGGCGCCACGCTTCTTCAACCAGGCCAGCACGGCGGCTTCTTCGGCCTGCTTCTGGCCGGCCGCGTCGATGCGCTTGAAGCCTTCCAGCTGACCGGCGTAGTTCTTGGCCACGTTGTTCATGCTGGCCGCGGTGGCCGCGTACTTCACCTTGACGTCCGGGTCGGCCTTGCCAGCCTCGTCGATCATCTTCAGCACCGCGTTGTAGTGGCGCGCGATGGTCGGGTAGGTCCAGCTGGCGGTTTCATTGAACTCGCCGGCCAGCGCGTAGCGGTTGGTGCGGCCCGGGTAGCCGGCCACCATCACGAAGTCGTCGGCACCCAGCGGCTGGTCAGCGAACTTCAGGAAGTGCTTGGGCTGGTAGGGCACGTTGTCGGCCGAGAAGGCGGCCGGCTTGCCGTCCTTGCCCACGTAGGCGCGGTAGAACGAGAAATCGCCGGTGTGGCGCGGCCACATCCAGTTGTCGATGTCGCCACCGAACTTGCCGACGCTGCCCGGAGGCGCGTAAACCAGGCGCACGTCCTTGATTTCCATGTTGCGGAACAGACGGTAGGTGTTGCCGCCGGAGAAGCTGTACAGGCGGCAGCGGAAGCCGGCATCGGCTTCACACGCAGCGGTCTGGGCCTTGTCGAAGGCATCCAGCGCGCGGGTACGGGCCAGCGGGTTCTTGCCGGCGGCGGCGATCGCGGCCTTGGCCTGGTCGGTCACGTCGGTGATCTGGTCCAGCACGAACACGCGGGCGTTGGGGCCGGCGCTCAGCTCATCCTTCAGGGTCGGCGCGTTGAAGCCGTCCTTGATCAGGTTCTTTTCGGCCGTCGAATTCAGCTGGATCGCACCGTAGGCACAGTGGTGGTTGGTGACCACCAGGCCCTGCGGAGAGACGAAGCTGGCGGTGCAGCCACCCAGCGCCACCACCGCGCCCATCGGGTCGCCGGTCAGGTTGGAGATCTGCTCCGGGGACAGCTTCAGGCCGGCCTGCTTGAGCGGGCCGGCGATTTCCGGCAGCTGCTGCGGCACCCACATGCCTTCTGCGGCATGGGCGACCTGGACCAGCCCAAGGCTGGCGACGACGGAGAAAGCGAGCAGGTTCGAGCGCATAGAGCAGCCCCTGGTGAAAGAACCGCCGATTCTAGCCCAGCCGCTGCGCCGTCCCGAAGCCCGGTAGAGCCGACCCATGGTCGGCTGGCCGCACGCAGTGCGGCAATGAGGGGCATGGCCACCTCCCAGCCCACCCGCGCTGCAACATGGGAAAACCGCCAGCGGCTCTATAATCCGCGTTTTCCCCCAGACGAGTTCCACCCCGATGGCGCAGCAAACAATGAAGGCCCTGGTCAAACGCGAAGCCGCCAAGGGCATCTGGCTGGAAGAGGTTCCGGTTCCCACCCCCGGCCCGAACCAGGTCCTGATCAAGCTGGAAAAGACCGCTATCTGCGGTACCGACCTGCACATCTACCTGTGGGACGAGTGGAGCCAGCGCACGATCAAGCCCGGCCTGACCATCGGCCACGAGTTCGTCGGCCGCATCGCCGAGATCGGCCCGGGCGTGACCGGCTATGAAATCGGCCAGCGCGTCTCGGCCGAAGGCCATATCGTCTGCGGCCATTGCCGCAATTGCCGCGGTGGCCGCCAGCACCTGTGCCCGAACACCGTGGGCATCGGCGTCAACGTCAACGGCGCCTTCGCCGAATACATGGTGATGCCGGCCAGCAACCTGTGGCCGATCCCCGACCAGATCCCATCCGAGCTGGCCGCCTTCTTCGATCCGTACGGCAACGCCGCGCACTGCGCGCTGGAGTTCAACGTGATCGGCGAGGACGTGCTGATCACCGGTGCCGGCCCGATCGGCATCATCGCCGCCGGCATCTGCAAGCACATCGGTGCGCGCAACGTGGTGGTCACCGACGTCAATGATTTCCGCCTGAAGCTGGCCGCCGACATGGGCGCCACCCGCGTGGTGAACGTGTCCAACACCTCGCTCAAGGACGTGATGAAGGAACTGCACATGGAGGGCTTCGACGTGGGCCTGGAAATGAGCGGCAATCCGCGCGCGTTCAACGACATGCTCGACTGCATGTACCACGGCGGCAAGATCGCCATGCTCGGCATCATGCCCAAGGGCGCCGGCTGCGACTGGGACAAGATCATCTTCAAGGGCCTGACCGTGCAGGGCATCTACGGCCGCAAGATGTACGAGACCTGGTACAAGATGACCCAGCTGGTGCTGTCCGGTTTCCCGCTCGGCAAGGTGATGACCCACCAGTTGCCGATCGATGATTTCCAGAAGGGCTTTGACCTGATGGAACAGGGCAAGGCCGGCAAGGTCGTGCTGAGCTGGAACTGAGGCATCGCGCCGTTGGCGCGCCGGTCGGTGTCACGACCAACGGTCGTGACCTACCAGGCATGGTCGGTACGGGCCTCGGCGGTGGCATGGCCCCGGTAGGTACCGACCGTTGGTCGGTACGCGCCTCGGCAAACGAAAAAGGCGCCTTGCGGCGCCTTTTTCATGTCCATCGCAGCGTCAGGTCATTTGCCCACGGCCACGGTGAACACCACGCGGTTGTCCGCCAGCTTGCCGTTGTTGTCGCGACCAGCGCCGTCGGTACCGTGGTACCCCAGGCCCAGGTTGAACAGGCCGAACTGGCGGCTCACGCCGACGTTGAAGTCGGTGTAGTCCTTGCCGAAATCGGTCTCGAGCGAGGTACGGCCCACGTTCGCGCTCAGGGTGAAATCATTGGGCAGGCCCCACTCGCCGCCCACCGCGTAATACCAGCTCTTGGTATCGGACCCGGACAGGTCGTCGGTGTAGGCCACCGTCAGCTTGTACTGCTCGGCGAAGGTGGTGGTGGTGATCAGCTCGTTGTAGTTCAGCTCGCTGGCGCCCGGATAGGTGTAGCGGTTGAGCAGCACGTCGAAATTGACGCCGTCGGTGACATCCACCCCGTAGCCGATCAGGTAGTCGATCTCCGTGCTCGGGTCGCCCGGCCCGAAGTCCACGCCCGAGCCCCACACGCCCGCATACAGGCCGACCGGGGAGGTATAGGTGAAGCCGGCCTGCAGGGTCGGATCCTCATCGGTCTGGGATACACCACGGAACACGTAGTCCGATACGGCGGTGACGTTCCAGCTGAACGGCGATTCGGCCTCGTCCTGGGCGCTGGCGGCAAACGGGGCAAGCAGGGCGGCGCAGAGCACAGCGGCGGCGGTACAGCGCGTGGCGTGGTTCATGCGGGGTCTCTCCAGACGTGGGGTGGGCAGTGCAGCGGGGTTTACGGTTTTTTAACCTGATTGATATTGCGATGCAACAATCACGTGTGCAACCGTTTCGCCCACCGCCGGCCTGGCCAGACCCCGCCTGCGCCCCCGGGCCCGGCGCCGACAGGTAAAATCCCGGGTTTCCCGTGCCGAAGACTGCCTGCCATGACCGACGCCACCACCGCCTCGCTGACCCAGCACTACGTTGAAGAACTGGAAGCGATCCGCGCCCAGGGCCTGCTCAAGTCCGAACGCATCATCACCAGCCCGCAGTCGGCCGAGATCACCTTGGACGACGGACGTACGGTGCTGAACTTCTGCGCCAACAACTACCTGGGCCTGGCCGACCACCCCGACCTGATCCAGGCCGCCAAGGATGCGCT
Source organism: Stenotrophomonas sp. TWI273 (assembly GCF_039674765.1). NCBI lineage: Bacteria > Pseudomonadati > Pseudomonadota > Gammaproteobacteria > Lysobacterales > Lysobacteraceae > Stenotrophomonas > Stenotrophomonas sp. TWI273. Next base: position 40,937 of record NZ_JBDJOA010000012.1, on the reverse strand, counting down.
GGATACCCACGGCTTCGGCATGGCCTCGGTGCGCTTCATCTGCGGCACCCAGGACCTGCACAAGCAGCTGGAAAAGCAGATCGCCGATTTCTTCGGCAAGCAGGACACCATCCTGTACGCGGCCTGCTTCGACGCCAACGGTGGGCTGTTCGAGCCGCTGCTGGGCGAGCACGACGCGATCATTTCCGACGCGCTCAACCATGCCTCGATCATCGATGGCGTGCGCCTGTGCAAGGCCAAGCGTTTCCGCTACGCCAACTGCGACATGGCCGATCTGGAAGCCCAGCTGCAGGCCGCCGATGCGGCCGGCTGCAAGACCAAGCTGATCACCACCGACGGCGTGTTCTCGATGGACGGCTTCATCGCCCCGCTGGATGAGATCACCGCGCTGGCGAAGAAGTACAACGCGCTGGTCCACATCGACGAATGCCATGCCACCGGCTTCCTCGGCGCCACGGGCCGCGGCTCGGCCGAGGTCAAGGGCGTGCTGGAGAAGATCGACATCATCACCGGCACCCTGGGCAAGGCCATGGGCGGCGCACTGGGCGGTTTCACCTGCGCCAGCGCCGAAGTGATCGAACTGCTGCGCCAGCGCTCGCGCCCGTACCTGTTCTCCAACTCGCTGCCGCCGCACGTGGTCGCCGCCGGCATCAAGGCCTTCGAGATGCTGGCCGCCGCCGATGACCTGCGCGATACCCTGGCGCAGAACACCGCCTACTTCCGCGAGAAGATGACCGCGGCGGGCTTCGATGTGAAGCCGGGCGTGCATCCGATCAGCCCGGTGATGCTGTACGACGCGCCGCTGGCGCAGAAGTTCGCCGAGCGCCTGCTCGAGGAAGGCATCTACGCGATCGGCTTCTTCTTCCCGGTGGTGCCCAAGGGCCAGGCCCGCATCCGCACCCAGATCAGCGCCGCGCACACGCGTGCGCACCTGGACCGCGCCATCGATGCCTTCACCCGGATCGGCGTCGAGCTGGGCGTGATCAAGGCCTGAGAGCCCCAGCCGCCCCACGGTCGGCACGGCCGTCGCACCCGCGCGTCACGGAGGTAGAGCCGACCGTTGGTCGGCTGCCTCTCGTCGCAGGTCATGAACAGCCGATACGGGGCACGTCTTGCGTGCCCCAGCCGACCAACGGTCGGCTCTACCGTCGGTGGGGATTGTGGACATCGGATGCTGTGGCACGCCTTGCGTGCCTCAGCCGACCAACGGTCGGCTCTACCGTCGGTGCGACGCGCGCGGCGGGGTTACTTCTTCTTTTTCTTCTTGTCCTTGGCCTCTTCCTTGCTGGCCACCACCACCGGTGCCGCAACCGGACCATCCTGGCCATTGCCCTTGGCCACCCGGATACCGTTGGCCTTCATCCAGGCATCGAACTCATCGGCGCTCATGCGCTTGTCGCCATCGCTCATCAGGAAGCGGTAGCTGCCGCGGCCATCCAGTTCGGGGATCCTGATCTCCACCACCTTGTCGGTCACCGGCGGATCCTGTTTGGCGATCTGCTTGTGGCCGCCACAGGCGGTCAGCAGCGCGGCCGGCAACAGCAGGCAGGCGCCGCGGAACAGGGAACGGTTGAGGGTACTGACGTGCATGGTCTTACTCCCGGTGTTGAACGGAACGTCCCTTCGAAGGCCATCCATTGCCCGGGTCGATTGGCCTGCCACATGCCGGCAGGCCACAAGGTCACGGTGTGGCCGCGGCACTGTCGGCCACGGCATGAAGAAGTTCCAGATCGTGTTGGCTGAGCTCGCGCCAGGCGCCCTTGCCCAGCTCGCCCAGCGGCAGCTGGCCGATCGCCACGCGCACCAGGCGCAGCACGTTGATGTCGAATGCGGCGAGCAGGCGGCGGATATGCCGGTTGCGGCCTTCCTCCAGCACCACTTCCAGCCAGGCGGTCTTGTCGCCGCTGCGCAGCAGCGTGGCGCGCCGCGCCCGCAGCAGCTCGCCTTCGTCCTCGATCCCCGCGCACAACGCCTGCAGCTGCGCCGCATCGGGGATGGCATCGATCTGGACGTGATAGGTCTTGTCCGGGCCGGTGGCCGGATCGGTCAGGCGCGCGGCCCATTGCGGATCATTGCTGAAGAGCAGCAGCCCTTCGCTGGCCTTGTCCAGGCGCCCGACCGGCGCGATCCACGGCAGGCCGGCAGCATCGAAGCAGCGGTAAACGGTATCGCGACCGCGCTCGTCCTGCGCGGTGGTGACCAGGCCACGCGGCTTGTTGAGCATCAGGTGCACGCGCTTGGGCGCATCCAGCGGCTGACCATCCACGCGCACGTGATGGCGCCCGTCGATGATCGGAAATTCGGGGTTGTTGATGACACGGCCGTCGACCGTCACCCGGCCATCGGCGATCCAGCGTGCGGCTTCGGTGCGCGAGCACAGCCCGGCTTTGGACAGCACGCGCGCCAGACCATGCCGCGGTGCGCCCGCGGGGGGGCTGGAGGCGGCGTTGCGGGTGCCTGTTGCGGGGCTCGCACGCCGCTCGGGGCGGCGTGGTCGGGACGCGTTCGCGGCGGGTGGCCGGCGTGTCGTCATCGTGCTCCGCTCAGGCGGCTTACTTCTTGTCCGCCGGCTTGGTCTCAGCCGGTGCTTCGGTGGTGGCGGCCGGCACGGCAGCCGGTACCGGGCGCGCCTTGACCACGCGCACACCGCGCGCCTTCATCCAGGCGTCGAATTCTTCGGCGGTCATGCGCTTGCCGTTCTGGCTCATGTCAAAGCGCCACGGCGTGTTGTCGAACTCGGTCTGCGGCTTGTAGGCGGCCGGATCGTTCGGGTTGATCACCGGTGCACTGGGGATCGCCTTGGCGATGTTCTGGCAGCCGTCGATGCGCAGGCGCTGCAGCACGCTGTCCAGCGACTGCTCGCGGTCGTAGCTGGAGGTCAATACGCCGGCAGGCATGCCCAACTGGACGTTGCGGATGTACAGCTCTTCGGCCACCGGTGCGATCGCGGTGGCCGGCAGCGGCAGCGGCGATGCGCTGGCAGGTGCCGAACAGTCCACGGCAGCGTGGGCGGTGGGAACCAGGGCCAGGCCAAGCGCGGCGGCCAGTGCAAAACGCTGCATGGGATGCATCCAGGAAGGGGTCGACGCGGCGAGTTTAACAGCGCCACAACGTCTTTCAAGCGCCACCTTCAATGAATACGGCAACTTGTTGGATTTATTGTCGATTTTCAGGATTCGACCCGACCGCGCGCGCGGAAGGGCCTATGTGTCGAGGTGAGAGAAGACAAAAAAAAACAGGGCCCGGCAATGCCGGGCCCTGCTTATTGAGACTGTACTGCCAGAAGGATTAGTTCTGGACGTTCAGCTCGGTACGACGGTTCTTGGCGCGACCTTCCGGGTTATCCGAACCATCCGGGTTGGTGTTCGGCGCAATCGGGCGGCTCTCGCCGTAACCGATCGGACCGACCAGACGCGAAGCGTCAACGCCGTTCTGGGTCAGGTAGTTGTACACCGAGGTAGCACGACGCTCGGACAGCTTCTGGTTGTAAGCGTCGGTACCCTTGGAATCGGTGTGACCGGCCACTTCAACGCGCAGATCCGGGTAACGCTTCAGGATTTCCGAAGCCTCGCTCAGGATCGCAACCGCGTCCGGACGCAGGTTCGACTTATCGAAGTCGAAGTTCACGCCCTTCAGATCGATCGACACCGGGACCGGGCAACCGTCCGGACCGATGGTCTGACCCGGCTGCGAGTTCGGGCACTTGTCATCGCAGTTGTTGACGCCGTCACCGTCGTCATCCAGATCGGCGCAGCTCGGCGCAACCGGAGCCGGAGCCGGCACGGCAGCAACCGGGGCCGGGCCCAGCGGGATCACGACGCCGACCGAAGCCAGCACGTCGCCGAACCAGTCTTCGCTCGGAGCAGCAATGCTCTGGTCGTCGAAGTCAGCGCGGTAGGCCACTTCGGCACGCACGGCGACGCGCTTTTCGAAGGTGGTCTGCAGACCGACGCCGAGCTTGGCGGCGAAGTTGCCGTCCTTGCGCTCACGCGGACCGTTGGTGTTCAGCGCTGCGTACTCTTCTTCCGACTTCTGGTAGCCCAGGCCGAACAGCAGGTACGGGTTCCAGCCGCGGCCTTCCTGGATGAAGTGGCGACGCAGGTCGAGCGAGGCGCCGTACTGGCTCCAGTTCAGATCCTGGTTGGCGTCGAAGTTCGGGTTCTGGTAGTTCAGCTCGCCATCCAGCGACCAGTTGGGGCTGATGAACTTACCGAGGCCCAGGGTAACGAACGGAGCGTCGTTGGTCAGACGGTCGCTATCCTGGAAGTTGAAGCCGGCCGAACCGGTCAGGTACCAGCGGTCGTCAAAATCCTGCGCCGATGCAGCCTGGGCGAAAGCCAGACCGCCCAGCAGCGCGGCAGTGAGGATCTTCTTGTTCATTGAGTACAGCTCCTATTTCGGGGGTATGAAACCGGTAGAGGCATGGGCCAGCACTACTGCGTCGTTTTCAGACTGCCGATTCAGCACGCCACCGCCGCGAACATTATGCTCAGGCGAGTGAAGGTGATGTTAACAGTCCCGTAACATGTGAAGACGACCGCCAGACCTCTACCGGGTCCAGCTGGTGGCACCCTATACAGGTTGATGAAATTCCGCAAGACCCAGCAATGACAAGGGTTTTGCCTAATTCAGGCGACGTAGCGACACATTTTTCACGTTAGGGTTCAAATGGCGATTGCGCCTTGATTCAGCGCAAAAACAGCAGCGTCGTGATCCGTATGATGAGGGTGATTCCCCCGTATCCGGAGCCGATATGAAAGCCGTGGGATTGACCCAGTATCTGCCGATTGAAGACCCCGCCGCGCTGCAGGACCTGCGCATTGCGCCACCGGGCGTGCCGCAGGGACGCGACCTGCTGGTACGAATACATGCTGTTTCCGTCAATCCGGTCGACACCAAACAGCGCGCGCCGCGCCCGCAGCAGGAGAATCCTGCGCGCATCCTGGGGTATGACGCGGCCGGTGTGGTGGAGGCGGTGGGCCCGGAGGTCACGGCGTTCGCCCCCGGCGATGAGGTGTATTACGCGGGCGATGTCACCCGCTCCGGTTGCAATGCCCAATACCAGTGGGTGGACGAACGCCTGGTCGGGCGCAAACCCACCACGCTGGATTTCGCCGAGGCTGCAGCGTTGCCGCTGACCACGCTGACCGCATGGGAACTGCTGTTCCAGCGCATGCCGCTGCACTTTGAAGACAGCCGCCACCGCGGGCAGCACCTGTTGATCATCGGGGGTGCCGGCGGCGTCGGTTCGATTGCGATCCAGCTCGCGCGCCACGCCGGCTTCAGCGTGATCGCCACCGCCTCGCGCGAGCAGACCCGCGCGTGGTGCGTACAGATGGGCGCCGACCACGTGATCGATCATCGCCAGCCGCTGGCAGCGCAACTGCAGGCACTGGGCATCGCGCAGGTGCAGGTGGCGCTGAACCTGGCCGACACCGACCACTACTGGGAGGCGCTGGGCGAGCTGCTGGCCCCGCAGGGACATGTGGGGCTGATCGTTGAGCCGCGCGGACCATTGCGCATCGGCGATCCCTACAAAGCCAAATGTATCGGCATCCATTGGGAGTTCATGTTTGCCCGGTCGCGCTTCCAGACCGACGACATGATCGAACAGCACCGCATTCTGAGCCGGGCCGCCAGTCTGATCGACGCCGGCGAACTGCGCACGACCGCGCATACGCATCTGGGCTCGATCACGGCAGCGAACCTGCGCGAGGCACATCGTCAGCTGGAAGGCGGCGGCGTGATCGGCAAACTGGTGCTGTCCGGCTGGGACTGACGCGCGCGGCAATGTGTCTGCGCAGATTCGCGCGCATCTGTATCTGTCGGCCATGCGAAGGGCCCCCTACAGTCAGTGGCCCTTCCGGTGAAGCCGACATGCCCACGTCCCTGCCCCTGCGCCTGCTGCAACTCCTGCTTGGTCTGTTCCTGTATGGCTTCGGCGCGGCGGTGATGATCCGCGCGGCGATCGGCGTGGCGCCCTGGGATGTGCTGTCACAGGGCATCGCGCTGCAGACGCCGCTGTCCTTCGGCGTGGCCACCAATGTGATCGGCGCGCTGGTGCTGCTGCTGTGGTGGCCGATCCGGCAGAAGCCCGGTCTGGGCACCGTGCTCAACGTACTGCTGATCGGCCCCAGCGCGCAGTTCGGGCTGTGGCTGCTGCCGCAGGTGCAGGGCCTGGTCTGGCAGATCCCGATGTTCATCTGCGGCCTGCTGATGGTCGCGGTGGCCACCGGCCTGTACATCGGCGCACGCTTCGGCCCCGGCCCGCGCGATGGCCTGATGACCGGCCTGCACGCCCGCACCGGCTGGCCGATCTGGATCGTGCGCAGCGCGATCGAAGGCACCGTGCTGCTGATCGGCTGGTGGCTTGGCGGCAACGTCGGCGTGGGCACGCTCGCCTTCGCGCTGCTGATCGGCCCGTTGTGCGGCGTCACCCTGCCGCTGTTCGGTATCCGCAAGCCCAGCCCGGCAGCTGCCACGCCCTAGCGGGCGTCCGTGCCGACCAACGGTCGGCCCCCTGGCGGACACATGCCCTTGCTCTTCAGGGGCATTCGCGGCACCCTGCGGGCTTCCGTACGCAAGCGTATCCACATGTCGCCAGCCGCCGAATCCACCGCCTATCCGCACCTGTTCACCCCGCTCGACCTGGGCTTCACCCAGCTGCGCAACCGGGTCCTGATGGGGTCCATGCACACCGGCCTGGAAGACCGGGCGCGCGATTTCCCGCGCCTGGCGGCCTATTTCGCCGAGCGTGCCGCCGGCGGCGTCGGGCTGATCGTCACCGGTGGCTTCGCGCCCAACGTGGTTGGCTGGCTCAAGCCATTCGGCGGCAAGCTGTCCTGGCCGTGGGAGGTGCGACCGCATCGCCAGGTCACCCGGGCCGTGCACGACAACGGCAGCAAGATCTGCCTGCAGCTGCTGCATGCCGGCCGCTATGCCTACCACCCCCTCTCGGTGGCTCCCTCCAAGCTGAAGGCCCCGATCAACCCGTTCACCCCGCGGGCGCTGTCGGCGCGCGGGGTGGAGCGCCACATCGCCCATTACGCGCGCAGCGCGCGGCTGGCCCGCGAGGCCGGCTACGACGGCGTCGAGGTGATGGGCTCGGAAGGCTATCTGATCAATGAGTTCATCGCCCCGCGTACCAACCAGCGTACCGATCGCTGGGGCGGTGACGCCGCCCAGCGCATGCAGTTCGCCGTGGAGATCGTGCGTCGCATCCGCGAGGCCTGCGGCCCGGATTTCATCATCATCTACCGGCTCTCGCTGGTGGATCTGGTGCCCGACGGCAGCAACTGGGCCGAGATCGTGCAGCAGGCGCAGGCCATCGAAGCGGCGGGCGCGACCCTGATCAACGCCGGCATCGGCTGGCACGAGGCGCGCATCCCGACCATTGCCACCTCGGTACCGCGCGGCGCCTTCGCGGCGGTTACCGCCAAACTCAAACCGCACGTGCGCGTGCCGGTGATCGCGACCAACCGCATCAACATGCCCGACGTGGCCGAGCGCATCCTTGCCGCGGGCGGTGCCGACATGGTCTCGCTGGCGCGGCCGCTGCTGGCCGACCCGCAGTGGGCCAACAAGTCGCGCGCCGGCCGTCCGGAGGCGATCAACACCTGCATCGCCTGCAACCAGGCCTGTCTGGACCACGTGTTCGAGAACAAGACCGCCAGCTGCCTGGTCAACCCGCGTGCCGTGCACGAGACCGAACTGGTCTACCGCCCGACCAGCGCCCCGCGCCGGATCGCCGTGGTCGGCGCCGGCCCGGCCGGGCTGGCCTGCGCGACCGTGGCTGCCGAGCGCGGCCACGCGGTCACGCTGTTCGATGCCGGCAGCGAGATCGGCGGGCAGTTCAATGTCGCCAAGCGCATCCCGGGCAAGGAAGAATTCCACGAGACGCTGCGCTATTTCCGCCACAAGCTGGGCGAGACCGGCGTCGAGGTGAAGCTGGACACCGTGGCCGACGTGGCCGCGCTGGCCGGTTTCGACGCGGTGGTGATCGCCACCGGCATCACCCCGCGCCGGGTCGATTTCCCCGGTGCCGACCACCCCAAGGTGGTCACGTATCTGGATGTGCTGCTTGGCAGGGTCCAGGTGGGCAAGCAGGTCGCGATCATCGGCGCGGGCGGCATCGGCTTCGATGTCGGCGAGTTCCTGGTCCACGAAGGGCCCTCCTCCGCGCTGGACCCGGCACGCTGGATGGCCGAGTGGGGCGTGGACCCGACGTTCGAGGGCCGCGGCGCGCTCGCCAAACCGGCACCTGAAGCCCCCGCCCGCAAGGTCTGGCTGCTGCAGCGCAGCCCGGGCAAGCCCGGCGCCCGCCTGGGCAAGACCACCGGCTGGATCCACCGCGCCACGCTCAAGGCCAAGGGCGTGACCATGCTCGGTGGCGTGACGTACCTGGGTGTGGATGACGCCGGCCTGCGCATCCGCGTGGACGGCCAGGAACAGCTGCTGCCGGTGAGCCATGTGGTGGTCTGCGCCGGGCAGGAACCGCGCCGTGACCTGCACGCCGCACTGCAGGCCGCCGGCATCAACGCACAGCTGATTGGCGGTGCGGATGTGGCCGCCGAACTCGACGCCAAGCGCGCGATCGATCAGGGCAGCCGGGTCGCCGCCGCGCTCTGATCCGCATCGACATCAACCTGAATACGGGGCTGAACCGCCGATTCAGCCCTGCCTCCGAACCTGAATGTCAAGCTTTCGGGTTCAGGATGTATTGGGAAATCCCCCCCTATCGTGCGCCAACTTTCCCGCTCACCACCCAGTTCGAGTGAGCGCGCGGACCCCACGTCTATTCGGGTCCGCCCCCGGGCGGCCCCGATGGCCGCCTCCCCATGACGCCAAGTCGTAACCCTCGCCCCGTCCGAATGATCGGATGGAACAGCCAGGTGCGGCCCACACGGAGCAAGGAGATTTATGAAACTGGCCTGGATTCTCTGGCTGTCACAGTTGTTGCCGCAGCCTGCCGCCGATTCGTTGTGCCTGAGCACGACCGTTTACCTCGAAGCGCGTGACCAGACCCTGCGCGGCCAGCAAGCCGTCGCGGAAGTGGCCCTGCGCCGCCTGGACAGCGGCCTGTGGGGCGACTCGATGTGCCAGGTGGTGACCGCCCGCAAGCAGTTCGCCCCGACCATCGTCGCGCCCGGCACCCAGCTCGGCAACGCCGATGCCTGGCAGGAAGCGATGACGGTGGCCTTCGACGCCGAGCGCAACTGGGCCCTGCCGGCCGGTGAGCGCAAGGAGATCGTGCCCGGCGCCAGCCACTTCGCCGCCCTGGCGATCGCCAACCCGAGCTGGCGCAACGCCTACCAGGTGGCCACGATCGGTGATCACACCTTCTATCGCGTGCAGAAACTCAAGCCACGCGCGTCGTAACGATCTGTTACGGCCATACCGTTGAGGATGCGGGGCCGGCTCTGGAATAGTGGGCGGCTCACCTTCCACCCATCCGCAACGGAGTTCCCATGAAGCTGTACAGCAAGCCCGGAGCCTGCTCCACCGCCGATCACATCGCCCTGCAGTGGACCGGCCAGCCGTTCGAGGTGGAACTGCTCGACAAGGACACCCTGAAGGCGCCCGCGTTTCTGGCCATCAATCCGGCCGGTTCGGTCCCGGTGGTGGTCGATGGCGATTTCGTGCTGACCCAGAACGCCGCCATCATGGGTTACATCGCCGATACCCACCCGCAGGCCGGCCTGACCGGTGACGGCAGCCCCAAGCAGCGCGCCGAAGCCACCCGTTGGCTGTCCTTCGTCAATTCGGACCTGCACCCGGCGTTCAAGCCGCTGTTCGGGCCGGGCACCTTCCTCGAAGACGACACCCAGTACGACGCGCTCCGCGCCGCCGCCCGCAAGCGCCTGCGCAGCCTGTTCGAGCGCGCCGATGCGCAGCTGGCCGACCGCCCGTGGCTGGCCGGATTCCGCAGTTTCGCCGATCCGTACTTCTACATCACCCTGCGCTGGGCGGCGGGCGCGAAGATCGACCTGAGCGGCCTGGACAACCTCGCCGCCTTCAAGCAGCGCATGGAGGCCGATACCGGCGTGCAGGCAGTGCTGAAGGCCGAAGGCCTCCTGTAGAGCCACCCCATGGGTGGCTGCAGGCGGTCCGGCCAGAACACACGCGTCCGGCCGGACAAGGAGCCACGCATGGCGTGGCTCTACCCGATCGTACGCACCACGGTGCCCTCGGCATCGCGCAGCTCGCTCGGCTCCACCACCACCTGCAGCGCCGGCCAACCCGGGATCGCATAGGTGCCACGGCGGGGCATGACCGTGGCGACCAGTGCCTGCACCGTGGCCGGGGCCAACCGGCATTCCAGCGCATCGCCCTCGACCACCAGCGCATTGGCGGCCGCCGGCGACAGCGTGATCTGCCGATCGTTGCCGACCAGCGTCAATGGCTGGCCGAACAGCAACCGCGCCGGCAGCAACGCGAGCAGCGATTCCACCTGGCGCGCTCCCAGGGTCACGGTCACCTGCTGCGCATCTCCCTCGCCCTGCACCGACCCGCCCAGCTTTTCCAGGAACAGATAGGCCGTCTGCGAGCCCTCGCGCGCCGCACCTTCGGCGACCGCGGCAGCCAGTGCGGGATCGTCCAGCAGCGAGTCACGCGCGATATCGGTGATCCACAGCGGCATCTTCGGCAGCAGCGCCTCGAGCACGCCGGTGGTCGACCAGCGCTTCACCGCCTCCATCTCGTCATCGGTCAGCCCGATCACCTGCAGGAACGCCAGCGAACCGTTGGGCGTCTCGCGGGGCGGCAGCTGCGGGTCGCGCATGAAGGCGACGTGGCGCAGCAGCGTATCGGTGTCGGCGGCGATCGGACCGCCCGCATTGAGGTAGTGGCCCTGCTGGAACACCTTGCCGTTGGCGAACACGTAGCGCGCCAGGTTCTGCAGGAAATTCATCGCCCACGGCGGTGGCTCGCTGCCCGCCGCGGCGGCAACCCGGAAGCTCAGCTCGAAGCCGTACCCACTGGTGGCCGGATCATCGCTCTCTTTTTCGTACAGCTCGGAGAAGCCATAGCTGACGAAGTGCCAGTGCGGCAGCGGGATATCGTTCCAGTACGCGCTGATGCCGTCCAGCGGATCCTCGCCGCCCAGCAGCGAGCGCAACACCGGGCCGTAATGCTGCGGCGCCTGCGTGGGATACACCGCCTTCAACGCCGCATCGATGGCATCCCACCCGGGGGCGCCGTCGTCCTCGATCTCATCCACCATCGCTATTCTCCCGCACACGTAACAACACGCATTCTAAACAGCGTGCTGCCCGGCCGCCGTCGACGTATCGCCTCACGCGATCACGGGCTCGGTCTGCAGCAGCGCGCGTGTCTCGTCCATCCAGCGGTTGGCCAGCGCCGGGCTTTTTGCCTTGCTGATCGCAGCGGCCAGGTCCGGCCACAGCTTCTCCAGGCTGCCCGCATCGGTGCAGCGCTCGACTTTCAACTGCATGAAATAGCCCTTCAGACCGAGATGCCTGCGCACCGATTCGCTCATCCAGTCATACAGCCGCTTGTACAGCTCCGGATCCTGCTCGCGCCCGGCAGTCAGCGCCGCGGCGACCACCGGTGCGGCGCTGCCCCCGACGATCTCGATCAACCCCATCGCCGACAGCTGCGCCAGCGCATCGTCCGGCGCGCGCAGGCCCGGCAACAACGCGGTCAACGCGTCGTCATCGCGCTGACCATCGACCATCAGCAGCAGGGACCGCAGCGCCGGCGGCAAGCGCCGCGCACGGTCCTCGATTTCCTGACGGCCAGCGGCCGTCTTGGCCTGGATATACGCCATGTGTTCCCCCTTCACGTGGTGCCGTACCACGCGTAGGCCGGCCGTTCGCCGCTACCTGCGCGCCCCTGTGATCTTCCAGGCCCTCCGTGTCCGGCGGCCGCCCCAGGCGCGCCGTGTCCCCAGCGCGCGGCGTGCCGCCGACAAGGCCTGCAACGATCACGTCCGCAGCTTACCCGAGCGTTCGCCTCGCCGGTAATGCGCTGCAGCATCGTGCAGGGGGCTACAGCGTCAGCTCCCCAGTGCGCGCCGGATCTCGTCCAAGGCCGCCGGGTCGTCCAGGGTCGACAGATCACCCGGATCACGTTCCTCGGCCAGCGCCTGCAGCGAGCGCCGCAGCAGCTTGCCCGAACGCGTCTTGGGCAGCGCGTTGACGATATGGATGTGCGCCGGCCGTGCGACCGCGCCCAGGGTGTTGGTCACCCGCTGCATCATCTCGGCCGCCACGGCACTGCCGTCGCCCTGCAGGGCCTGCTTGAGGGTGACGAACACCAGCGGCACCTGGCCCTTGAGTTCATCCTTGACCCCGATCACGGCGGCCTCGGCCACCAGCGGATGGCCGGCGATGCATTCTTCGATCTCGCGCGTGCCCAGGCGGTGCCCGGCCACGTTGATGACATCGTCGGTGCGGCCGAGGATGAAGGTGTAGCCGTCTTCGTCCTGGATCGCCCAGTCCAGCGAGCTGTAGAGCAGTTCCTTGAAGTGGCTGAAGTAGCTCTGGATGAAGCGCGCATCGTCCTTCCAGACGGTGGTCATGCAGCCCGGTGGCAAGGGCGGGATCATGACCAGCACGCCCTTCTGGCCCGGTGCGACGGTCTCGCCGGTGTTCTCGTCGATCACCTTCATCCGGTAGCCGAGGTTCGGGAAACCGGGCGAGCCGAAGCGCACCGGTTTCATGTCCACGCCCGGCAGCAGGGTCAGTGCCGGCCAACCGGTTTCGGTCTGCCAGTAGTTGTCGATGATCGGCTTGCCGAGTGCGTCGTTGATCCAGTGCGCGGTCGGTTCGTCGAGCGGTTCGCCGGCAAGGAAGACGTACTTCAGCGCCGCCAGGTCGTGGCGGCGGATGAAGTCCGCATCGTGTTTCTTGAGCACGCGGATCGCGGTGGGTGAGGAGAACAGCGTGCGCACGCCGTACTGTTCGCACAGCGCCCACCAGATGCCCGGGTCCGGGTGGGTCGGCAGCCCTTCGTACAGCAGCGAGGTGCAGCCGCCGATCAGCGGGCCGTACACGTTATAGGAATGCCCGACCGCCCAGCCCACGTCCGAGGTGGAGAACATCACCTGGCCGGGCTTGCAGTCGAACACCGTCTCCATCGACTGCGCCATCGCCACGGCGTAGCCGCCGACATCGCGCTGTACGCCCTTCGGCTTGCCGGTGGTGCCGGAGGTGTAGAGCAGATAGCTCGGCTCGCTGGATTCCAGCCATACCACCGGCACGTCCTGGTCACCCACCTCGGCACGCAGCGTGGCGTAGTCGACGTCGCGACCGGGCACCTTCGGCTCGGCAGGGTCCAGCCCGCGCGAGACGATCAACACATGCGGTGGCGGCGAGGCGGCTTCGGCGCAGGCGGCATCGACCATCGCCTTGTACGGAATCACCTTGCCACCGCGCTTGCCGGCGTCGGCGGCGATCAACAGCTTCGGTTCGGCGTCATCGATGCGCAGTGCCAGGTTGTGCGCGGCGAAGCCACCGAACACCACCGAGTGGATCGCCCCGATGCGTGCACACGCCAGCATCGCGAACACCGCTTCGGCCATGTTCGGCATGTAGATCACCACGCGGTCGCCACGCTGCACGTCCAGCCGCTGCAGCACGGCGGCGAAGGCATTCACTTCGCGGTGCAGTTCGCGGTAGGTGATCTCGCGGGTAACGCCGGTTTCGCTGGAGATGGCGACGAGGGCGAGCTGGTCGGGACGGTCGACCAGATGGCGGTCCACCGCGTTGTAGCAGAGGTTGGTTTCCCCGCCGACGAACCAGCGCCGGAACGGCGGATTGCTGTAGTCGAGGATCTGCTGCGGCGGTGTATGCCAGTAGATGCGCTGGGCCTCTTCGCCCCAGAACGCTTCGGGTTCATCGACCGAACGTCGATAGACATCTTCGTAACGCATGACGGCCCTCCCAGACAAAGTCATGGGATCGAGCATAGTCCGATGGTGAAGCGCGGGCCGTCCGACCTTGGTCGTAGGGGCGATCGGTGGGTCGGGCGCTGGGCCCCCATATCCTTGTAGGCGAAATAAAGGAGGAGGGGGCGGCCGAAGGCCGACGCCGGGGGACATTCGCCGGAAAGGGTATGGGGCCCAGCGCCCGACCCACCGACCGCCGCGCGGGAAAAGATGCGAAGAACCAAAAAAAACGCCGGGCAATGCCCGGCGTTTTTTCCAATCCGTACCGACCGACGGTATTCGCGCCGTCCTGGCGCTCACCCTCCGGGCCGGCGCTTTGCACCGTTGAGAACGGCTCCTGCCGTTCTCAACGGCACCCACCCGTGTGAGTGATCAGCCCAGCAGGTGGGCGACGCCGGAGCGCTCTTCTTCCAGCTCGGCCAGGGTCTTGTCGATGTACTTCTGGCTGAAGTCGTCGACCGGCAGATCCTTGACCAGGGTGTACTCGCCGTTCTCGGTGGTGACCGCGAAGCCGAAGATCACGCCTTCCGGAATGCCGTAGGAGCCGTCGGACGGCACGCCCATGGTGACCCACTTGCCGTTGCTGCCCAGCACCCAGTCACGGATGTGGTCGACGGCGGCATTGGCAGCCGAGGCCGCCGAGGAGGAGCCACGGGCTTCGATGATCGCCGCGCCGCGCTTGCCCACGGTCGGGATGAAGGTGGAGGCGTTCCATTCCTGGTCGTTGATCGCCTCGGCGATGGAGGCACCATCGGCAGTGGCGAAACGGTAATCCGGGTACATGGTCGGGCTGTGGTTGCCCCACACGATCAGCTTCTCCATGCCACCGACCGGCTTGCCGAGCTTGGTCGACAGCTGGCTCAGCGCACGGTTGTGGTCCAGGCGCAGCATGGCGGTGAAGTTGCGCGGGTTCAGATCCGGTGCCGACTTCATGGCGATGTAGGCGTTGGTGTTGGCCGGGTTGCCGACCACCAGCACCTTGACGTCACGCTTGGCGACCTTGTTCAGCGCCGCGCCCTGGGCGGTGAAGATCTTCGCGTTTTCCAGCAGCAGATCCTTGCGCTCCATGCCCGGGCCGCGCGGACGCGCGCCGACCAGCAGGGCGATATCGGCGTCCTTGAAGGCCACTTCGGCGTCATCGGTACCGACCATGCCGGCCAGCAGCGGGAAGGCGCAGTCTTCCAGTTCCATCATCACGCCGCGCAGGGCGGCCTGGGCCTTGTCGACCGGCAGCTCGAGCAGCTGCAGGATGACCGGCTGGTCCTTGCCCAGCATGTCGCCGGAGGCGATGCGGAACAGCAGGGCGTAGCCGATCTGGCCGGCGGCGCCGGTCACGGCAACACGAACAGGTGCTTTCATGGGGATTTCCTCTGCTAAGAAACGTAAAAACGGCCCCCTTCGCAGGGGGCCGTCGGGATCGGATCAGGCGCTGGGGATCAGCTTGTTCCACTCCGCCACGCGCTCGGCCTGGGCGGCCAGCACGGCGTCGGTGTCGCCTTCCAGGGTGATCGAATGGATCACGTCGCCCTGCTTGACCGAGTCCACGATGGCCTGGCCGTCGAGGACCTGGCCGAACACGGTGTGCTTGCCGTCCAGCCAATCGGTCTTGATGTGGGTGATGAAGAACTGGCTGCCGTTCGTGTTCGGGCCGGCATTGGCCATCGACAGCGAACCGACCTGGTGCTTCACGCCGTTCTTTTCATCTTCGAACTTGTAGCCCGGGCCGCCGGTGCCCTGGCCCTTGGGGCAGCCGCCCTGGATCATGAAGTCCGGGATCACGCGGTGGAAGACCAGGCCGTCATAGAAGCCGTGCTTGACCAGGTTGACGAAGTTGGCAACCGTCAGCGGGGCCTTGTCGGCGAACAGCTCGACCTTGATCGGGCCCTGGGTGGTGTCGAAAGTGGCGATGAGGGACATGCAAATCCTTGGGGTACGGGGGTTTGTCGTTAGCCCCATAGGATACACCGCGCCCCCTGACCAACGGGCGCCTGTTGGACAAACGCGTCGCCACGCGCCCAGGCACCTCCGCGCCGACACGGAAACGCTTTGCTGAATGCCTCAGGGACAGCGGTAGTGCCGGCCGTTGGCCGGCAGCCAGGCAGAACCTGCCGGAGATCATGGGGCTGCCGGCCAGCGGCCGGCACTACCTGAATGCCCGTCCGGCAAGGCTTGCGAGGCACTTTTCGCGATTGGTCATCTTGGCCGTATAATGTTGGACTTCTTTTTCCAAATCCGGCGCCGACTGGCCCCCTTTCGCATGTCTATCGAAAATCTTCGCAACATCGCCATCGTCGCCCACGTCGACCACGGTAAGACCACCCTCGTCGACCAGCTGCTCAAGCAGTCCGGCACCCTCTCCGAGCGCACCGTGCTCGCCGAGCGCGTGATGGACAGCAATGACCAGGAAAAGGAACGCGGCATCACCATCCTGGCCAAGAACACGGCCATCACCTGGGAAGACAAGAAGACCGGTATCAAGAACCGGATCAACATCGTCGACACCCCGGGACACGCCGACTTCGGCGGCGAAGTGGAGCGCGTGCTGTCGATGGTCGACACGGTGCTGATCCTCGTCGACGCGATGGACGGCCCGATGCCGCAGACCCGCTTCGTGACCCAGAAGGCCTTCGCGATGGGCTTCAAGCCGATCGTCGTGGTGAACAAGGTCGACCGTCCGGGCTCGCGTCCGGATTGGGTGATCGACCAGGTCTTCGACCTGTTCGACAAGCTCGGCGCCACCAATGAGCAGCTCGACTTCCCGATCGTCTACGCCTCGGCCCTGAACGGCTACGCTGGCCTGGAAGACACCGTGCGCGACGGCGACATGACCCCGCTGTACGAAGCGATCATGCAGCACGCGCCGATGCCGGAAGTGGACCCGGAAGGTCCGTTCCAGATGCGCATCAGCCAGCTGGACTACAACAACTTCGTGGGCGTGATCGGCATCGGCCGCGTGCAGCGCGGCACCCTGAAGAAGAACATGCAGGTCGCGGTCATCGATCGTGAAGGCAAGAAGCGCAACGGCAAGGTCGCGCAGGTGCTGGGCTTCCTGGGCCTGGAGCGCATCGAGCAGGACACCGCCGAGGCCGGCGACATCGTCGCCATCTCCGGTATTCCGGAACTGACCATCTCCGACACCCTGTGCCACCCGGATACCCCGGAAGCACTGCCGGCGCTGACCGTCGATGAACCGACGATCTCGATGACCTTCCAGGTCAACAACTCGCCGTTCGCCGGCAACAAGGACCTGTCCGGTGGCAAGTTCCTGACCAGCCGCCAGATCAAGGATCGCCTGGATCGCGAGCAGGTCCACAACGTGGCCCTGAAGGTTGAACAGCTGGAAGACGCCGACAAGTTCCTGGTCTCCGGCCGTGGCGAACTGCACCTGTCGGTGCTGATCGAAAACATGCGTCGCGAAGGCTACGAGCTGGCCGTGTCGCGCCCGGAAGTGATCATCAAGCAGATCGACGGCCAGGCCATGGAGCCGATCGAGCAGCTGGTGGTGGACATCGAAGAGCAGCACCAGGGCGGCGTGATGGAAAAGCTGGGCACCCGCAAGGGCCAGCTGAAGAACATGGAGCCGGACGGCAAGGGCCGTGTGCGCCTGGAATACCAGATCCCGGCCCGTGGCCTGATCGGTTTCCAGAACGAGTTCAAGACCCTGACCCAGGGTTCGGGCCTGCTGTTCCACGTGTTCGACCATTACGGCCCGAAGGAACAGGGTTCGATCGCCAAGCGCCAGAACGGCGTGATGATCGCCAATGCCCCGGGTGCCACCCCGGCGTACTCCCTGGGCCCGCTGCAGGAACGCGGCAAGCTGTTCGCGGCTGAAGGCGACAACGTGTATGAAGGCCAGCTGGTCGGCATCCACTCCAAGGACAACGACCTGACCGTCAACGCGATCAAGACCAAGCCGCTGACCAACATGCGCGCCTCGGGCAAGGACGATGCGATCCAGCTGACCCCGGCGATCAAGTACTCGCTGGAGCAGGCCCTGGACTTCATCGAAGACGACGAGCTGGTCGAGATCACCCCGAAGGAAATCCGCCTGCGCAAGAAGGGCCTGACCGAAAGCGACCGCAAGAAGGCTTCGCGCGGCGGCTGATCGGACCCATTGTCGTGATCGACAAGCCCTACAACCCGGATCCTCACAAGCATCCGGGGCTTCACCTGATCGCCTTGCTGGAAGCCAGCAAGGCGGTTCTGGCGCTATTGGCTGCGACCGGGCTGGAAATGCTCGGTCCGCAGCCCCTGCGCGATGCGGTCAATGCCCTGATCCGCCGGTTCAGCCTGGACCCGGATCACGGCACCCTGCCCTCGCTGCTCAACATGATCAGCCCCGATGCGGTGCATCTGGCGGCTGCTGCGATGGTCGCCTACGGCGTCCTGCACCTTTTCGAGGCCTGGGGCCTCTGGCGCGCCAAAGCCTGGGCCTCCTGGCTGGGCTGCGTCACCGCCGGCATCTACCTGCCGTTCGATATCTACGCCATCCTCCGGCACCCGGGCTGGGCCTCGTGGTCGGTGCTGGTGATCAATCTGATCGTGGTCGGCGTGCTCGCCCGCGATATCCGCAAACGCCACGGCACGATCGCCAACGCGGCTTGAGTTGCCAAGCGCCGCCTGTGCTGGTTAGCCTGTCGGCCGGTTCGGGGGGACAGGCATGCGCCTGACACTGACATCACTGATGCTCATCGCGCTGGCCGGCTGCAGCCCGGGCCCGGCGCCCCTGCACGCCCGTGAATCGCCCACGCCCTCACCGACCGTGGCGCTGCCATTCGCCTATGCCGAGGCTGACATCGGCGATCTGCAGGCGCGGATGGCCAGCGGCGAGCTGGACAGCGTCACGCTGGCCCACGCCTACCTGGACCGCATCGCCCGCCTCGACCGGGCCGGCCCGCGCCTGCGCGCGGTGATCGAGCTCAACCCCGATGCACTGCGCGAGGCCGCCCAGCTGGACGCCGAGCGCCGCCAGGGGCAGCTGCGCGGCCCACTGCACGGCATCCCGCTGCTGCTCAAGGACAACATCGGCGCCAGCCCCATGAGCACCACGGCCGGTTCGCTCGCGCTGGAAGGCTTCCGCCCCGACGATGCGTTCCTGGTCAAGCGGCTGCGCGCGGCCGGTGCGCTGATCCTGGGCAAGACCAACCTCAGCGAGTGGGCCAACTTCCGCTCCAGCCAATCGATCTCCGGCTGGAGCGCGCGCGGCGGCCAGACCCGCAATCCCTACCGGCTCAGTCACACCCCGTGCGGCTCCAGCAGTGGCAGCGCGGTGGCGGTCTCGGCCAATCTGGCGGTGGCCGCGATCGGCACCGAGACCGACGGCAGCATCGTCTGCCCGGCCGCGGTCAACGGCGTGGTCGGCTTGAAGCCAACCGTGGGACTGGTCAGCCGCGAAGGCATCATCCCGATCTCTTTCAGCCAGGACACCGCCGGCCCGATGGCACGCAGCGTGGCAGACGCGGCCGCCCTGCTGACCGCCATGGCCGGCCGTGACGAGGCCGACCCGGCCACCGCGACCATGCCGGGGCGCGCCGTGTACGACTACAGCTCGCGCTTGAACGCCGATGGCCTGCGCGGTGCGCGGATCGGCGTGCTGTATGGCGACCTGATGCAGAAGCCGGGCATCGCCCCGGCCCTGCAGCATGCGGTCGCCGTGCTGCGCGACGCGGGTGCGACCGTGGTGCCGGTGCGGTTGCCGACCCAGGGCCAGTGGCAGGAGGCTGAGCAGATCGTGCTGATGCATGAGTTCAGGGCTGGGCTGCAGCGCTACTTCACCACCTACCAGGCGCCGGTGCGCACGCTGGACGACGTCATCGCGTGGAACCGGCAGCATGCGGGCAAGGAACTGGCGCTGTTCGATCAGGACCTGATGGACACCGCCGCCACCATGGGCGGCCTGGGCACCCCGGCGTACATCCGCGCACGCAGCGATGCGCGCCGCTTGGCCGGTCCGGAAGGCATCGATGCCGTGCTGCGCGAGCAGAACCTCGATGCGCTGGTGGCACCGACCACCGGGGTGGCCTGGCCGATCCGGCCCGGCCGCGGCGATGACTTCCCCGGTGAAAGCTACAGCGCGGCCGCGGTGGCGGGGTACCCCAGCCTGACCGTGCCGATGGCGCACGTGAACGGGCTGCCGCTGGGGCTGCTGTTCATGGGCACCGCCTGGAGCGAGCCGCGGTTGATCGAGCTGGGCTACGCCTACGAGCAACGCACCCGCGCGCGTCGCCCGCCGCGGTTCCAGACCGACAGCCTGCTGACGAACGGCGTCGCGCCCTGAGCGGCGTGTACCGGCCAACGGTCGGTACATACCCGAGAACGTACGCCCCGCGTTGGTAGTGCCGGCCGCTGGCCGGCATTACCGGGATGCGTCACCCGGGTCTGGCAGAAGCGCCGGCTCACCATCTTCGGCACCGGGCGAGCGCACATCGTCGGCTGGCTGCGAGCGTGCGCGACGGCTCGGCGTCACTTCCTGATTGAGCTCGGCACGGGTGCGCGGCAACGACTGAGGATGTTCGCGCGCGAGAAAATCGAGCATGCGTTCGCGCACGATGCAGCGTAGATCAAAGGCATCGCCGGAATTGCGCGCACTCACCAGCAGACGCACCTGCAGGGTGTGCTCGCTGGTTTCGGTCACCTGGGTCACGCAGACCTGGCCATCCCACAGCGCCTCGCCTTTGCAGATGCGCTCCAGCTCGGCGCGGATCGCCGGGATCGGCGCGGTGTAATCCAGCCACAGGAAGGCGGTGCCGAGCAGATCGGCGCTGCGCCGGGTCCAGTTCTGGAACGGGTGTTCGATGAACCAGGTCAACGGCACCACCATGCGCCGCGCATCCCAGATCCGCACCACCACATAGCTGCTGTTGATCTCTTCGACCCGGCCCCACTCGCCCTCGACGATCACCACATCGTCCAGCCGGATCGGCTGGGTCAAGGCGATCTGCAGGCCGGCGATCAGGTTGCCGAACACCGGCTTGGCCGCGATACCGGCGACCAGGCCGATGATGCCCGCCGAGGCCAGCAGCGCGGTGCCGATCTGGCGCACCATCGGGAAGGTGAGCAGGATCAGCGAGACGCCGACCAGGATGATCGCGCCCATCAACACACGGCTCAGCACCCGGGTCTGGGTCTGGATGCGGCGTGCTTCGAGGTTGTCGGCCACCTCCATCGGATGGTCGCGCAGGATCGCCTGCTCGCCCGCGGCCACGGCCCGCACCAGCAGCCAGATGACGCAGCCGGTCACACCGATGTGCAGCAGCCGCAGCGCCTGCTCGAGCCGATGCTCCTGCAGCGGCGTCGCTTCCAGCGCGGGAATCAGCAGCAACAGCGGCAGGGCGAACGCCAGCGGTCGGCTGATCACGCGCGCGATGCGGGCGCGGCGGTAGTCGCGGTCTTTCAGTCGCCGCGTCAACGCCATCAACAACCACCAGCCGCTGACCCCGATCGCCAGTGCGATCGAGATCGGCCATAGATACAGCGCTGCCTGCTGCCAGTCCACGGTCACTGCACGCTCCTGTGTTCTCCGCAAGGAAGTGCACAGCATGCCGGTGCCGCCATGACCATCGTGTCAGGCGAATGTAAGGTGCGTGTCGAGGACACGCACCGGTATCAGTCGGCGTAGTGCGCCTGCTTGCGCACGATCGCCATCGCGATTTCCAGCGACTGCTCGTAGTTCAGGCGCGGATCCACCGAGGAACGGTAGGCACGCTCCAGATCGCGCTCGGTCAACTCGCGCGCACCGCCGGTGCATTCGGTCACGTCCTCACCGGTCAGCTCCAGGTGCACGCCGCCCAGCCGCGTGCCGGCCGCGGCGTGCAGGTCGAAGGACATCTCGACCTCGCCACGCACGTTGTCGAAACGACGCGTCTTGTAGCCGTTGCTGGTGCTCTCGGTGTTGCCATGCATCGCATCGCACACCCACAGCACGCGCCGGCCATCGCGCTTGACCGCGTTCAACAGCGGCGGCAGTTTTTCGGCGATCTGTGCCGCCCCCATGCGGTGGATGAAGCTCAGGCGGCCCGGCTCGTCCTCGGGGTTGAGCACGTCGATCAGGCGCAGCAGCTGGTCCGGCTGCACCGACGGGCCCACCTTGATCGCGATCGGGTTGCGCACGCCACGCAGATACTCCACGTGCGCGCCATCGAGCGCTGCGGTGCGCATGCCAATCCACGGGTAATGCGTGCTCAGGTTCAACCAGCCCTGCTGGCGCGGCACCTGGCGGGTCAGCGCCTGCTCGTAGGGCAGCAGCAGCGCTTCGTGCGAGGTGTAGAAATCGATCCGGTTGAGGTTGTACACCTGCGTGCCGGACAGCGTTTCCATGAAACGCACCGCATCGCCGATCGAGGACACCATCTTCTGGTAATCGGTGGCCAGCGGCGAGTGCCGCACCCACTCCAGGTTCCAGTATTCGGGATGGTGCAGATCGGCGAAGCCGCCATCGATCAGCGCCCGCACGAAGTTCATCGTCATCGCCGAGTGCGCATGCGCCTGCAGCATCCGGCGCGGGTCCGGCAGACGCGCAGCTTCAGTGAACTCCGGCGCATTGATCACATCGCCGCGGTAGCTGGGCAGGGTCAGGCCGTCGCGGGTTTCAGTATCGGCCGAGCGCGGCTTGGCGTACTGCCCGGCAAAACGCCCGACCCGGATCACCGGCTTGCGCATGCCGTGCACCAGCACCAGGCTCATCTGCAGCAGCACTTTGAGCCGGTTGGAGATGGTGGTGGATTCGCAATCGCTGAAGTTCTCCGCGCAGTCACCGCCCTGCAGCAGGAAGCGCTTGCCTTCCTGCGCATCGGCCAGCTGCTGCTTGAGCGCCAGGATTTCCCAGGAGGTCACCAGCGGCGGCAGCCGCTTGAGCTCGTGCAGGGCGGCATCCAGCGCCAGCGGGTCCGGGTAGGTCGGCATCTGCAGCGCCGGCTTGCCACGCCAGCTCTCCGGCGACCAGGCAGCGTCGACAGCGGTCGCGGCGGGATCGGCTACAGGCGGGGCGGACAGGCTCATCACGGACTTCCGGGGTGTGGGGCCGGTCATGGTCGCAGAGCGCGCCCCCGGCGCAAAGGGGCGGGCACGCGCCCGGAGGCTGAACGCTGAAGAAAGGACACGGCGATCGGCCAGATCGCGCATGGTCCAGCGGCATCGGACAGGCGCATGATTTGTTACGGAGTAACACTTGCCAGGCCGGCCCCTCCTCCATCGCCCAGCCAAGCCATCCTCATGAAGCCTTCCCTGCTTGCTACCGGTATTGCTGTTTCCCTGGCCCTGACCGGCCTGCCCGCCCTCGCCGCCGCCGCCACCAGCGCCGCCCCTGCCGTCACCGATCTGGACGCGGTCACGGTCAGCGCCAAACTCGACCAGGCGCGCAATGCGCTGTCGCCGGATATCGGCAGCAGCCAGTACCAGATCACTGCCGAAGACATCCAGAACCTGCCGCTGGGCGCCTCCACCCCGTTGAACCAGGTGTTGCTGCAGGCGCCGGGGGTGGTCCAGGATTCCTACGGTGGCGTCCACGTGCGCGGCGACCATGCCAACCTTCAGTACCGGCTCAACGGCGTCCTGCTGCCCGAATCGATCTCCGGCTTCGGCCAGACGCTGGACGCCCGCGCGATCAAGAGCATCCGCCTGATGGACGGCGCGCTGCCGGCGCAGTTCGGCGAGCGCACGGCCGCCGTGGTCGACATCACCACCCGCAGCGGCGCCGAGCTGGGCAATGGCGGGAGTGCCGGCCTCACTGCCGGCTCCTACGGCAAGGTCAACCCCAACGCCTCGTGGTGGGGCAGCCAGGGCCGCTGGAGCTGGTATCTGACCGGCAACTACGACCAGAACCAGGTCGGCATGGAGAACCCCACCGCCTCGCGCCGGCCGGACCACGATGACACCCACCAGGGCAAGGCATTCGCCGACCTGACCTATCTGGTCAACGACGACACCCGCCTGAGCCTGTTCGCCGGGTTCTCCAACAACCGCTTCCAGATCCCGGTCAACCCCGGCCAGACCCCGCAGTTCGGCTACCTGGACACGGTCACTGCGGACTCCGCCGCGCTGGACGAAACCCAGCGCGAGACCACCCGCTTCGGCATGCTGGTGCTGCAGGGCGCGCTGGGCAGCACCGCCTACCAGGTCTCGGCCGGGCAGCGGTACAGCGACCTGTCCTTCCACCCGGACCTGGCCGGCGATCTGATCTTCAACGGCGTTGCCTCACAGGTGGAGCGCAGCAACCGCGCCAACACCGTGCAGGCCGATTTCTCCACCCCGCTGGGCGAAAACCACATCTTGCGCTACGGCCTGTACGTCAACGCCGAACGCGCCCGCGCCGGCAGCGACACCTGGGTGTTCCCGGTCGACGCCGACGGCCAACAGGCCAGCACCACGCCCCGGCGCATTCCGGAGGCGAGCGCCTTCAACGCCACCACCACCGCGGTCTATCTGCAGGACGAATGGCGCCTCGGCGACGACTGGACCGTGAACTACGGCCTGCGCGGCGACCGCTACAAGGCCTTCGGTGGCACCGAAGGCCAGCTCAGCCCGCGCGTGGGTGTGGTCTGGAACGCCACCGACAGCACCACCGTGCACGCCGGCTACTCGCGCTACTTCACCCCGCCGGCCAGCGAACTGGTGGCCAGCAGTGACATCGCGCTCTACGACGGCACCACCAACCAGCAACCGGCCGGAGGCAGCACCACGCCACTGTCCGAGCGCAGCGACTACTACGACATCGGCGTCTCCCAGCAGGTGGGCGAACACCTCACCCTGGGCCTGGACGCTTACGACCGCAAGGTCGACCGCCTGCAGGACGAAGGCCAGTTCGGCGTCGCCTACATCTACTCGACGTTCAACTATCGCCTCGGCCACATCCACGGCGTGGAATTCAGCGCCGACTACAGCAACGGCCCGCTCAGCGCCTACGTCAACGCCGCCTACAACAAGGCCATGGGCAAGCAGGTCATCACCGGCCAGTACAACCTCGATCCCGAGGCACTGGCCTACGTCCAGAACAACTGGATCCATCTGGACCACGATCAGAAACTGACCTCGTCCGGAGGTATCAGCTACGCCTTCGCCGGCCACAACCGTCTTGGCGCCGACTACGTCTTCGGCAGCGGCCTGCGCTCGGATGCCGACGGCATCCCCAACGGCGGCGAACTCCCGGCCTACCTGCAACTCAACCTCAGCGCCGGCCACGACTTCAACGCCGATAGCGGCCACCCGCTGCACGCACAGCTCGCGCTGGTCAACGCCCTGGATCGCAGCTACCAACTGCGCGACGGCGGCGGCATCGGCGTCTTCGCCCCGCAGTGGGGTCCCCGCCGCGGCGCCTACCTCAGCCTGCAGCAGGACTTCTGACCTGAGCGAGGAAGCCCTGCCGTCTGATCAGCTCAGGAGCATCCCTGCCTGATCGCAGCACCCGGCCTGGCCGCCAGACGCGCGCCAGGTCGGGTAGCTGACGTGAAACCGGCCTCAGTGGCGCCGACGCGCCCGGAACGCCGTCACCAGCGCCCACACCGCCAAGGCCGCGAACCACACCAGGCTCCACATCGGCATCGTCAGGCCCAGGAACTGCCAATCGATGTTGCCGCAGTTGCCGGTACCGGTCAGCACGGTGCGGAACACCTCGAACGGCCCCATCGTCTCACTGAGGAAACTCAGCGGCGGCCCACAGCTCGAGCCCATGTCCTGCGGCAGCAACTGCACATACACGTGGCGACCGGCAATGCCGATACCGACCGCCGCCGCGATGAAGGCCAGCACCCCATACGTCTTCCGCCCGGCCGGATCCCGCGGACCATGCAGCGCCCCGATCAAGAACAACAGCCCCAGCGCCGCGAACGCAATCCGCTGGAAAATGCACAACGGACACGGCTCCAACCCCATCTTCAACTGCAGGAAGATCGCATACCCCAACAGTGCCGCGCAGACCAGAAACCCCAACAGGAACTGGGCGCGGAAACTCCAACGCAATGGATTCATTGCCAACACTCGTGAAAGTCCAGGCGCCAAGATTAACAGGGCCGCGACCAGCCGCCACGCAGCCGGCCAACGGCCGGCTCTACCTACGCCGCGCACAGCCCCCGCTTTACCCCATGCGCACCGACCATGTGTGCAGGCGTTGGCGCGGGTGGGTTGTCGGGACCATGAGCGCCATGGATGGCGCGACATGAGCCTCCATGGACGGATTTACGGCGTGTCCCGCCAACCCACCCCCGCCGACCCCCCCCCCACGCCCCCAGCGCCATGCTCATTCCGTGGCCCTGGCCGTGGCCGTGGCCTTGGCCGTGGCCTTGGCCCTTATCAACCCCGCAGAAACGGAAAAACCCGGCACAAGGCCGGGTTCTTCACCGAATAACAGGTACAGCTCGAAGATTACTCTTCGACGGCTTCAGCCACAGCAGCCGGACGATCGACCAGCTCAACATAGGCCATCGGCGCATTGTCGCCAGCGCGGAAACCGCACTTCAGCAGACGCAGGTAGCCGCCCGGACGGGTCGCGTAACGCGGGCCCAGGGTGGTGAACAGGTTGCCGACGGCCTCGTTGTCGCGCAGGCGAGCGAACGCCAGACGACGGTTGGCAACCGAATCAACCTTGGCCAGGGTGATCAGCGGCTCGGCAACGCGGCGCAGTTCCTTGGCCTTCGGCAGGGTGGTCTTGATCAGCTCGTGCTTGAACAGCGACGCGGCCATGTTCTTGAACATTGCTTCGCGATGGGCGCTGGTGCGGTTGAACTTACGACCGGACTTCATATGACGCATGACGGTGATTCCTGAAGTGAATGTTGGATCGGTTGGGTATCGCTGTCGCCATCCTGGCGTTGTTGCTTGGACTGCGGATGGTCCGGTGCCAGCCATCCTGGCTGGCCGTCACCGCAGGCTATCGACCTGTCGGTGCGGAGTGTTGCCGGTGAAGCCCCCGCACCCGAAGGTGCGGGGTCAAGCATCTTGCGTAGCGCTGGATCAGCCGAGCATGCCGTGCTGGGCGACACCGGCCGGCGGCCAGTTCTCCAGCTTCATGCCGAGCGAAAGACCGCGCTGTGCGAGGACTTCCTTGATCTCGGTCAGCGACTTCTTGCCGAGGTTCGGGGTCTTGAGCAGCTCCACTTCGGTCTTCTGGATCAGATCGCCGATGTAATAGATGCTCTCTGCCTTCAGGCAGTTGGCCGAACGCACGGTCAGCTCCAGATCGTCGATCGGGCGCAGCAGCACCGGATCCACGCCGTTGTTGGCCGGCTTCGCCGCACCGCGGTCGCGGTGGGTGAAGTCACCGAAGACCGACAGCTGATCGCTGAGGATGTCGGCGGCAGTGCGCACGGCTTCCTCGGCATCGATCGTTGCGTTGGTTTCGATGTCCAGCACCAGCTTGTCCAGATCGGTACGCTGTTCGACGCGGGCCGCTTCCACCGAATAGGCGACGCGACGGACCGGCGAGAACGACGCATCCAGGACCAGGCGGCCGATGGCACGGGTTTCTTCATCCGGACGACGACGAGCAGCAGCAGGCTGGTAGCCGAAACCGCGCTCGACCTTCAGACGCATGTTGATCGCCACATCCTTGGTGAGATGGCAGATCACATGAGCCGGATTGAGGATCTCGGTGTTATGGTCAATCTTGATATCAGCAGCGGTAACGACACCCGGACCCTGCTTGGACAGCGACAGCGTAGCGTTGTCGCCGGTATGCATGCGGATGGCCACATCCTTCAGGTTGAGCAGGACTTCCAGCACGTCCTCCTGCAAGCCTTCAAGCGTGGTGTACTCGTGCAGTACGCCATCGATTTCGACTTCCGTGATGGCGAAGCCCGGGATGGACGACAGCAGCACGCGACGCAGGGCGTTGCCCAGCGTATGCCCGTAACCACGCTCCAAGGGTTCGATCACGACCTTGGCGCGGGTATCGGTAAGGCGTTCGATCTGCGGACCGCGAGGACGCAGAACCTGGTTGGCGGTAACCGTCATGTTGCGGGTTCTCCTGCGAACCTCCGGTGTGACCCGGAGGTTCTCCAATGTGAATTACTTCGAATACAACTCGACGATCAGCGCTTCGTTGATATCCGCAGGCAGGTCCGAACGATCCGGCACGGCCTTGAAGATGCCGGCGAACTTGCCGGAATCAACTTCAACCCACGACGGACGCAGGTCATGCGTAGCAGACACGGTCAGGGCTTCCTGGACGCGCAGCTGCTTGGCAGCCTTCTCGGACAGAGCGACAGCGTCGCCAGCCTTGACCTGGTACGAAGCCAGATTGACCGACTTGCCGTTCACGGTGACACCGCGGTGCGAGACCAGCTGACGGGCAGCCGGACGGGTCACTGCGAAGCCCATGCGGTAAACGACGTTGTCAAGACGGGTTTCCAGCAACTGCAGCAGGTTCTCGCCGGTGTTGCCCTTCTTGGTCGAGGCCTTCTTGTAGTAGTTGCGGAACTGACGCTCCAGCAGACCGTAGATACGCTTGACCTTCTGCTTTTCACGCAGCTGGGTAGCGTAGTCGGACAGCTTGCCCTTACGGGCAGTGGCGCCGTGCTGGCCGGGCTTCTGCTCCAGCTTGCACTTGGAGTCCAGCGCGCGCGCCGGGCTCTTGAGGGAAAGGTCGGCGCCTTCGCGGCGGGCGAGCTTACAGGTAGGACCGATATAACGAGCCATTTCTTATCGCTCCTTTAGACGCGACGCTTCTTCGGCGGACGGCACCCGTTGTGCGGGATTGGCGTCACGTCGATGATGTTGGTGATCTTGTAGCCCACGTTGTTCAGCGAGCGCACGGCCGACTCACGACCCGGACCCGGGCCCTTGATGCGGACTTCCAGGGACTTGACGCCGTAGTCGAGCGCGGCACGGCCGGCCTTCTCGGCAGCCACCTGGGCAGCGAACGGGGTGGACTTACGCGAACCGCGGAAGCCAGCGCCACCGGAGGTCGCCCACGACAGAGCGTTGCCCTGACGGTCGGTGATGGTCACGATGGTGTTGTTGAAAGAAGCATGGACGTGGGCGACGCCGTCAGTGACGACGCGCTTGATCTTCTTCTTGGTCTTAGCGACGGGCTTAGCCATTTCTTAGGTCCCTTACTTCCTGATCGCCTTGCGCGGGCCCTTGCGGGTGCGGGCGTTGGTACGGGTGCGCTGGCCACGAAGCGGCAGACCGCGACGGTGACGCAGACCGCGGTAGCAGCCCAGATCCATCAGGCGCTTGATCGCGATACCGATTTCACGGCGCAGATCGCCTTCCACGATGTACTTGCCGACTTCGAGACGCAGACGCTCGATTTCCGGCTCCGACAGATCGCGGATCTTGGTGGTCGAGGTCACGCCTGCGGCGTCGCAGACCTTCTTCGAACGGGTACGGCCGATGCCGTAAATGCTTTGCAACCCGACCCAGACGTGCTTCTGGGCTGGCAGGTTGACGCCTGCAATACGCGCCATGACGCGGTTCTCCAGCTGAGTGATGGCCGACAGCGCACCATGGGCGCGCCAATCCGGCAGGATGGATCAAAAAAGTGAACTAGCGATTCTATCAAGGTCTCGGTTTACTGGGAAGCCCGTGGAACCTGGAGGTTCCATGGACCCGGCGTGGGGAGTGTGCCCATGCTCCGGCGCCGGATGTCGTTGACTGCAGAGGTTGCCCCCGCCGCCGCCCGCGCTACTCCCGCGCGGGACCACCACATCACACCCCCACCCGAAACCGCTGCAGGGGCCGCCCTTCGATTTGGAAGGCCAGTCCGGGAACCGGAGGGCCTTCGCAACAAGAAGACTAGTGTAACAGGTCAATCAGCCGCGGGCAAAACCGCCGCGGTTGCCGCCCTTCAGGTTGGCCTTCTTCAACAGGCTCTCATACTGGTGCGACATCAGGTGCGCCTGGATCTGGGCAATGAAGTCCATCACCACCACCACCACGATCAGCAGCGAAGTGCCACCGAAGTAGAACGAGGCGCCGAGCTGGGTGCGCAGGATTTCCGGCAGCAGACAGACGATCACCAGGTACAGCGAACCGGCCGCCGTCAGACGGGTCAGCACGGCATCCACGTAGTCGGCGGTCGCCTTGCCCGGACGGATGCCCGGAATCAGCGCGCCCGACTTCTTCAGGTTGTCGGCGGTTTCCTGCGAGTTGAACACCA
Source organism: Stenotrophomonas sp. TWI273 (assembly GCF_039674765.1). Taxonomy (NCBI): domain Bacteria; kingdom Pseudomonadati; phylum Pseudomonadota; class Gammaproteobacteria; order Lysobacterales; family Lysobacteraceae; genus Stenotrophomonas; species Stenotrophomonas sp. TWI273. Next base: position 10,938 of record NZ_JBDJOA010000012.1, on the reverse strand, counting down.
GCGCGGTGTAGAAGAACGCGAAACCACTGATCAGCGCGGCGAACACGATCATGTGCAGCGGCTCGCCCGGCCCGAGGGCGTTGGCGACCTTCTGCAGCCACGTGGCCGAACTGGCCTGGCCGGACCACATGGCCAGCGTCGTCGGGAATGCCAGGATGCTCGAGGCGAAAATGGCCGGGATCACGCCCGCCATGTTCAGCTTCAGCGGCAGGAACGAGGTCTGGTTCATGTACGCGTTGCGGCCACCCTGGCGACGTGCGTAGTTCACCGTGATGCGGCGTTGGCCGCGCTCGACGAACACCACGAAGTAGGTGAAGGCCAGCACCACCAGCACGATCAGCAGCAGGGCGATGAAGCTCATGTTGCCGTCGCGGTAGGCTTCCACGGTGTGGATGACCGCGCCCGGCAGGCCGGCCACGATGCCGGCGAAGATGATCAGCGACACACCGTTGCCGATGCCGCGCTCGGTGACCTGCTCACCGACCCACATCAGGAAGATGGTACCGGCGGTCAGCGCGACGATGGCGGTGAGCACGAAGCCCATGCCCGGTGCGTAGACGACCGGGGCACCGCCCGGGGAGACCTGGTTCTGCAGCGCCAGCGCGATGCTGCCGCCCTGCACCACCGCCAGCAACACGGCGCCGATGCGGGAATATTGGGTGATCTTGCGACGACCCGATTCACCTTCCTTCTGCATCGACTTCAATGCGGGGAAGATGTGGACCGCCAGCTGCATCACGATGGATGCCGAGATGTACGGCATCACGTTCAGCGCGAAAATGCTGAAACGGTGCAGGGCGCCGCCCGAGAACATGTTGAACATGTCCACGATGCCGCCGCCCTGCGCCTGCATGAGCGCAAGCATGGCATCGGGATTGACGCCAGGCACCGGCACATAACAGCCGATGCGGTAGACGATCAATGCCCCGATGACGAACAGCAGTCGCTGGCGGAGTTCCGTGAACTTGCCGAGCCCGCCGCCGAGGTTACCAATGCCAGCTTGCGCCATGTCTTACTCCTGTACGCTGCCGCCGGCAGCTTCGATCGCGGCCTTGGCACTGGCCGTTGCAGCGACGCCCTTCAGGGTGAATGCCTTGGTCAGGTCACCCTTCATGACGATCTTGGCACGCTTAGCGGTGCTCGGGACCAGCTTGGCAGCGCGCAGCGCGGCAAAGTCGATCTCGCCAGCTTCCAGACGCTCAAGCTGGTAGGACAGCACTTCAGCCGTGTCCTTGGCGATCTTCGAACGGAAACCGACCTTCGGCAGACGACGCTGCATGGGGGTCTGGCCGCCTTCGAAGCCTGCCTTGATCTTGCCGCCACCCTTACGGGCGAACGAACCCTTGTGGCCGCGGCCGCAGGTCTTGCCCAGGCCGGAGCCGATACCACGACCGACGCGGGTACGCTCTTTACGAGCGCCCGGTGCCGGGCTCAATTCATTCAGATGCATGGTCATTGGATTATTCCTCAACCTTGACGAGGTAGTGGACCTTGTTGATCAGACCGCGAACCTGCGGGCTGTCCTTCAGTTCACGGACATCGTTCAGCTTACCCAGGCCCAGCGCACGCACCGACAGGCGATGACGCGCCTGGGCACCACGCAGGCCGCGAACCAGACGGACCTTGACGGTCTTGACGGTGTCATTAGCCATGGTTGAGATCCTCCACCTTCTTGCCGCGCTTGGCCGCGATGCGGACCGGCGACTGCATTTCGGTCAGACCCTTCAGCGTGGCGCGAACCAGGTTGATCGGGTTACGCGAGCCGACGGCCTTGGCCAGCACGTTCTTGACGCCAACGGCTTCCAGGACGGCGCGCATGGCACCACCGGCGATCACACCGGTACCTTCGGAGGCCGGCATCATGAACACGCGAGCTGCGCCGTGGCCGGACTTCACCGGGTGCCACAACGTGCCGTTGTTCAGATCGACATTGGCCAGGTTCTTGCGAGCCTGTTCCATCGACTTCTGGATCGCGACCGGCACTTCACGCGCCTTGCCGTAACCGAAACCGACCTTGCCTGCGCCGTCACCGACCACGGTCAGTGCGGTGAAGGTGAACTGGCGACCGCCCTTGACGGTCTTGCTGACGCGGTTGACCGCGACCAGCTTTTCGATCATGCCGTCGTCGACTTTCTCTTCGCGGCGATCGCGATCGCGACCCCGCTGCTGACGTTCTTCTGCCATGTTGATTCCTTGATTGATTGAGTATGTACGGCTCAATGCCGCTTATAGCTGTGGAATGAAGCGGTGGATCGAGCGCCCCTGCAGAAGAAGGACGTCGCCCGGCGCAACCCGCGCCGGCAGGCAGGCGGAAGCGGGGACCAGCCCCGCTTCCTTATCCCTTAGAACTGCAGGCCGCCTTCGCGGGCTGCATCAGCCAGTGCCTTGATGCGGCCGTGGTAGCGGTAGCCCGAGCGGTCGAAAGCGACCTTCTCGATGCCCGCAGCCTTGGCGCGCTCGGCGACCAGCTTGCCAACCTTGACGGCGGCGTCGCTGTTCTTGCCGTTCTTCAGGCCTTCCTTGACGTCGGCCTGGGTGGTGTTGGCCGACGCCAGCACCTTGGAGCCATCGGCGGTGAAGACCTGGGCGTACAGGTGCTGACCGGTGCGCAGCACCGACAGGCGCGGCACGCCGAGCACACGGATGTGTGCACGGGTCGACTTGGCACGACGCAGACGAGCGATGTTCTTGTTCATGATCTTTTTCCTTGGAAAGCTGAGGACCTGAATTAGGCCTTCTTGGCTTCCTTACGAATGATGACTTCGCCGGCGTACTTCACACCCTTGCCCTTGTAGGGCTCCGGCGGACGGAAGCCACGGATCTTGGCGGCAACTTCGCCAACGCGCTGCTTGTCGGTGCCCTGGACCAGCACTTCGGTCTGGGTCGGGGTCGAGATGGTGATGCCTTCCGGCGCCACGAACAGGACCGGATGCGAGAACCCGAGCGACAGGTTCAGATCCTTGCCCTGCATGGCGGCACGGTAACCGACGCCGACCAGCTCAAGCTTGCGCTCGAAGCCGTCGGTGACGCCCTTGACCATGTTGGCCAGGATGGCGCGCACGGTGCCGGTGAGGGCGACCAGCGAGGCATCGTTGGCGGCCAGGGTGGCAACGCCGTTGTCGACAGTGATTTCAACGCCGGCAACCTTGGCAAGCGACAGGGTGCCCTTCGGGCCCTTCACGCTGACGGATTCCGGCTGGATGTTCAGTTCAACGCCCTTGGGCAGGTTGACTGGCTTCTTGGCTACGCGGGACATAGTTGGTTCCTTCTCGCCTTAGGCCACGAAGCACAGGACTTCGCCGCCGACGCCCAACTGGCGCGCCTGCGCATCAGTCATGATGCCCTTGGAGGTGGAGATGATGGAGATACCCAGGCCGTTGAGGACCTTCGGCAGCTCGGACTTGCCACGGTACTGGCGCAGACCCGAACGCGAGAAGCGCTTCAGGGTCTCGATGACCGGCTTGCCCTCGAAATACTTCAGGACGATTTCAAGCTCGGCCTTGTTGTTCTCGATCTTGGTCACGCGCAGATCGGTGATGTAGCCTTCGGCCTTCAACACCTCTGCGATTGCCACCTTGATCTTGGACGACGGTGCTTTCACCGTCTGCTTGCCAACCGCGGCCGCATTCTTGATGCGTACCAGCAGGTCGGCGATGGGATCAGTCATGCTCATAGTCGATACCTTTGAGTGCACCGATATCCGCTTTCGCGAAAATCTTGTGTCTACCTGGAATGGGCCAGGGCCCGTCTTCACACACTGCTCACGCCTTGCGGGCGAGCAAGACGCGGGAGTATACGGCAAAAAGAGCCCGACTTGCGTCGGGCTCCCTTAATCCGGGATCAGAGCCGGGAAACCGGCCCTTCTCCCCTGCCCTGCGCCGTGAAGGCGCCGGGCAGTTGAAGGGACGAATCCCTTACCAGCTGGCCTTGCGCAGGCCCGGCACGTCACCACGCATGGTGGCTTCGCGCAGCTTGTTACGGCCCAGGCCGAACTTGCTGTACACGCCACGCGGGCGGCCCGAGAGCTCGCAACGGTTGCGGTGACGGCTCGGCGACGAATCGCGCGGCAGCTTCTGCAGCTTGATGACGGCCTCGGCCTTTTCGTCGTACGACGCGGTCGCGCTGGAGATGATCTTCTTCAGCTCTTCACGCTTGCCGGCGTACTTGACGGCCAGCTTCGCACGCTTGAGGTCGCGGTTGACCATGGAGGTCTTTGCCATTTCGGATTCCTCGACGTATCAGTTACGGAACGGGAACTTGAACGCTGCGAGCAGCGCCTTCGCTTCCGCATCGGTCTTGGCGGTGGTGGTGATGGCGATATCCATGCCGCGGATCGCGTCGACAGCGTCGAAGTCGATTTCCGGGAAGATGATCTGTTCCTTCACACCCATGTTGAAGTTGCCACGACCGTCGAAGGAACGACCCGAGACACCACGGAAGTCGCGCACGCGCGGCAACGAGATGTTGATCAGACGGTCCATGAACTCGTACATCTTTTCACGACGCAGCGTGGTCTTGCAGCCGATCGGCCAACCATCGCGGATCTTGAACGATGCCACCGAGACGCGGGACTTGGTCACGATCGGCTTCTGACCGGAGACCTTGGCCATATCGGCGACGGCATTTTCCAGGATCTTCTTGTTCGTGGCTGCTTCGCCGACACCCATGTTCAGGGTGACCTTGACCAGCTTCGGAACCTGCATCGGATTGGTGTAGCCGAACTGCTTCATCAGCGCCGGCACCACTTCTTCCTTGTAAAACTTTTCGAGACGGGAATTCATCTGCTCATTCCTCAGGCGTCGAGCGCCTCACCGCTGGAGCGGAACACACGCAGTTTGCGTCCATCCTCCAGCACCTTGAAGCCAACGCGCTCGCCCTTGCCCGAAGCCGGGTTCAGCACATTCACGTTGGAGATATGGATCGACGCTTCACGCTCGACCACGCCGCCGGCAACGCCTGCCTGCGGGTTCGGCTTGGTGTGGCGCTTGACGATGTTCACGTTGGCGACGATCACACGATCGCCGTCGACGCGGACGACTTCGCCCTGCTTGCCCTTGTCCTTGCCGGTGTTGACGACAACCTGGTCGCCCTTCTTGATACGGTTAGCCATGATTATCTCCTGTCGCTCACAGCACTTCGGGAGCGAGCGAGACGATCTTCATGAACTTCTCGGAACGAAGTTCACGCGTCACCGGTCCGAAGATGCGGGTACCGATCGGCTCTTGCTTGTTGTTGAGCAGGACCGCGGCGTTGGCATCGAAACGGATCAGCGAACCATCGGCGCGACGCACACCCTTGCGGGTACGCACCACGACGGCGTCGAACACTTCACCCTTCTTGACCTTGCCGCGCGGGATTGCATCCTTCACGGTGACCTTGATGATGTCGCCAATGTGCGCGTAGCGGCGCTTGGAGCCGCCGAGCACCTTGATGCACATCACTTCCTTGGCACCGGAATTGTCCGCGACTTCGAGGTAGCTCTGCATCTGGATCATGAGTCAGATCTCCTTATTGAACCGCACGCGTGATGACTTCCACCACGCGCCAGTTCTTGGTCTTGGACATCGGAGCAATCTCGGTCACACGAACGACATCACCTTCGTTGCAGGTGTTGTCGGCGTCGTGTGCGTGCAGCTTGGTCGAACGCTTGATGTACTTGCCGTACAGGGCGTGCTTGACCAGGCGCTCCACCAACACGGTGACCGTCTTGTCCATCTTGTTGCTGACGACACGGCCTTCGACCGTGCGCAGCGTCTTGCTGTCGTTGTTATCGCTCATCGCGGCCATCCTTACTTGGTGCTGCCGAGCAGGGTCTTGACGCGAGCGATCTCGCGGCGAACCCGGCGGGTTTCGTGGGTCTTCGGCAGCTGGCCAGTGACCTGCTGCATACGGAGCGAGAACTGCTCCTTACGCAGGTCGATCAGGTGGCTCTTCAGGTCGTCAGCCGACTTTTCGCGAAGTTGTTTGATATCCATCAGAGCACCGTCCGGGTCACGAAAGTGGTGGTCACGGAGAGCTTGGCGGCAGCCAGGCGGAACGCCTCACGTGCCACGTCTTCTGCGACGCCTTCGATTTCATAGATCATGCGGCCGGGCTGGATCTGGGCTACCCAGTACTCCACGTTGCCCTTACCAGAACCCATTCGGACTTCGATGGGCTTCTTGGTGATCGGCTTGTCGGGGAACACTCGGATCCACATCTTGCCGCCGCGCTTGACGTAGCGGCTGATCGAGCGGCGAGCCGCTTCGATCTGACGCGCGGTCAGCTGACCATGAGCGGTTGCCTTCAGGCCGTATTCGCCGAAGCTGACAGCGTTGCCGCTCCAGCTCAGACCATCGTTACGGCCCTTGTGTACCTTGCGGTATTTGGTTCGCTTGGGTTGCAACATTGTCGTTACCTCGCTTCACGAGCCGGGCGCGACGGACGGTCACCGCGGTCGCCGCGATCGTTACGATCGTTGCGCGGGGAATCGTCCTGCTTTTCCTGGCCAACCTGGGAGAAATCGAAGACTTCGCCCTTGTAGATCCAGACCTTGATGCCGATGATGCCGTAGGTCGTCTTGGCTTCAGCGAAACCATAGTCGATGTCGGCACGCAGCGTATGCAGCGGCACGCGGCCTTCGCGGTACCACTCCGAACGGGCGATTTCCGCGCCGTTCAAGCGGCCACCGACGTTGACCTTGATGCCCAGGGCACCGAGGCGCATCGCGTTGCCGACCGAGCGCTTCATCGCGCGGCGGAACATGATGCGACGCTCCAGCTGCTGCGCGATCGACTCGGCAACCAGCTGTGCGTCCAGCTCGGGTTTACGCACTTCGGTGACGTTGATGTGCGCCGGGACGCCCATCATTTCGCTCACTTCCTTGCGCAGCTTCTCGATGTCCTCACCGCGCTTGCCGATCACCACGCCCGGACGGGCGGTGTGGATCGTCACGCGAGCGGTCTTTGCCGGACGCTCGATCAGGATCTTGCTGATGCCGGCCTGCGCAAGCTTCTTGCGCAGCATGTCCCGCACCTTCAGGTCGGCTGCCAGATAACCAGCGAACTCGGCCTTGTTGGCGTACCACTTGGAGTTCCAGTCCTTGGAAATGCCGAGGCGGATACCAATCGGATGAACTTTATGACCCATGGTGTTTTCCTTTCCGCTTACTTGCCGGCGCCCACAACCACAGTGATGTGGCTGGTGCGCTTGAGGATGCGGGTGCCGCGGCCTTTCGCCCGCGCCATGAAACGCTTCAGGGTCGGACCTTCATCTACCATGATGGTCTGTACCTTCAGCTCGTCGACGTCGGCGCCCTGGTTGTTCTCGGCGTTTGCAATAGCCGACTCCACCACCTTCTTGATCAGGTGGGCAGCCTTCTTGTCCGAGAACTTCAGCAGGTTGACCGCACGCTCGGCCGGCAGGCCGCGCACCTGGTCAGCGACCAGGCGGGCTTTCTGCGCAGAGATGCGCGCGGAGCGCAGGATTGCTTTCGCTTCCATTGTCATCTCTCCTTACTTGCCCGACTTCTTGTCACCACCGTGACCCTTGAAGGTCCGGGTGATGGCAAATTCGCCGAGCTTGTGGCCGACCATGTTCTCGTTGACGAGCACCGGAACGTGGTTCTTACCGTTATGAACGGCGATGGTGACGCCTACCATTTCCGGCAGGATCATCGAACGGCGCGACCAGGTTTTGATCGGCTTCTTGCTACCCGCAGCGGCTTCCACCTTCTTGATGAGGTGGTGATCGACAAACGGGCCCTTCTTGAGTGAACGTGCCATGGTCGATTAGCCCCTACGATCGCGGACGATGAATTGCTGGGTGCGCTTGTTCTTGCGCGTCTTGTAACCCTTGGTCGGGACACCCCACGGGGTGACCGGATGCGGGTTGCCCTGGCCGGCCTTCGCCTCACCACCGCCGTGCGGATGGTCAACCGGGTTCATGGCAGCACCACGAACGGTCGGGCGGACACCACGCCAGCGCTTGGCGCCAGCCTTGCCCAGCTTTTCCAGGTTGTGTTCGTCGTTACCGACTTCACCGATGGTGGCGCGGCACTCGACCGGCACCTTACGCATTTCACCCGAGCGCAGGCGCAGGGTGGCGTAGATACCTTCACGAGCGACGAGCTGCACGGCAGCGCCGGCGGCACGCGCGATCTGGGCACCCTTGCCCGGCTTCAGTTCGATGCCGTGGACAGTGGTACCGACCGGGATGTTGCGCAGCGGCAGCGTGTTACCGGTCTTGATCGGCGCATCCGAACCCGCGATCACCTGGTCACCGGCCTTCAGGCCCTTCGGTGCGATGATGTAGCGGCGTTCGCCGTCGACGTAGCACAGCAGGGCGATATGGGCGGTGCGGTTCGGATCGTATTCGATGCGTTCCACGCGCGCCGGAATGCCTTCCTTGTTGCGCTTGAAGTCGATGACGCGGTAGTGCTGCTTGTGACCACCACCCACGTGACGGGTGGTGATGCGGCCGTGGTGGTTACGACCACCGGACTTGCTCTGCGGCTCCAGCAGCGCTGCATGCGGCGCGCCCTTGTGCAGATCGGGCGTGACCACGCGCACGGCCGAACGACGGCCGGGAGAAGTGGGTTTGAATTTCATCAATGGCATGGGATGGACCTCAGGCCTTGGCCGTTACATCGATGGACTGGCCATCGGCGAGACGCACGTACGCCTTGCGCCAATCGCCGCGGCGGCCGGTGCGGTTACGGAAGGACTTGTTCTTGCCCTTCACGTTCAGCACGTTGACCGATTCGACCTTGACGTCGAACAGCTGCTCAACCGCGGCCTTTACATCGGCCTTGGTGGCTTCGTTCGAAACTTCGAAGACATACTGGTTGGAATGTTCCTGCAGGCGCGCGGTCTTTTCGGAGACTCGCGGAGCGCGCAGCACGCTGAAGACTTTTTCGTTGCTGCTCATGCCAGCCACTCCTCGACCTTCTTGACCGCATCAGCGGTGATGACGACCGTGTCGGCACCGACCAGCGACACCGGGTCCAGGCCCTGCACGTCACGCACTTCCACGTAGGGAATGTTGCGCGCCGACAGGTACAGGTGCTCGGAAGCATCTTCGGTGACGATCAGCGGACGCTTGCCCACTTCCAGGCCGGCCAGCTTGGCGATCAGAGCCTTCGTGTTGGTCGCTTCGACATCGAAGGACTCCACGATGGTCAGACGGCCCTGGCGGTTCAGCTCGGACAGGATCGCGCACATGGCTGCACGGTACTGCTTACGGTTGACCTTCTGCTCGAAGCTGCGCGGCTTGGCCGCGAAGGTGACACCGCCGCCGATGAAGATCGGAGCCGTCAGTGCGCCATGACGCGCGCCGCCGCCCTTCTGCTTCTTCGACTTCTTGGTGGTACCAGCCACTTCAGAGCGAGTCTTCTGTGCCTTGGTGCCGGCGCGACCGGCGTTGCGGTAAGCAACGACGACCTGGTGAACCAGATCTTCGCTGAAATCGCGACCGAACACGGCATCGGAGACCGAGACCTTGTTGTTGCTACCCGTGATAACGAGTTCCATCGTCATCTCTCCTTATGCCTTGCTAGCCGGACGAACGATCACGTCACCACCCGCTGCGCCCGGAACGGCACCACGGATCGCGATCAGACCACGCTCGACATCGACCTTCACCACTTCAAGGTTCTGGGTGCTCTGCTGCACCGAACCCATGTGGCCGGACATCTTCTTACCCGGGAAAACGCGACCCGGGGTCTGGCGCTGGCCCAAGGAACCCGGCGCGCGATGCGACAGCGAGTTACCGTGGGTTGCATCGCCCATACGGAAGTTGTAGCGCTTGATGGTGCCCTGGAAGCCCTTACCCTTGGTGACACCCTGGACGTCGACCTTCTGGCCAACCTCAAAGATGTCCGCCTTGACTTCGCCGCCAACGGCGAAATCGCCGAGCTGCGCGTCTTCAACGCGGAATTCCCACAGGCCACGGCCCGCGTCGACCTTCGCCTTGGCGAAGTGACCGGCTTCCGGCTTGTTGACCAGGGCAGCGCGACGCGCGCCGACGGTCACCTGCACGGCGCTGTAGCCGTCAGCTTCGACGGTCTTGATCTGCGCGATGCGGTTCGGGGTAGCTTCAATCAGGGTTACCGGGATGGCCTGGCCATCTTCGGTGAACACGCGGCTCATGCCAGCCTTGCGGCCCACGAAGCCCAACGAATATTTCTTCGTCATGGTCGTAGTCCTCAGGTCAGCTTGATCTGAACGTCGACGCCGGCAGCCAGTTCGAGCTTCATCAGCGCGTCCACGGTCTTGTCGTTCGGGTCAACGATATCGAGCACGCGCTTATGCGTGCGGGTCTCGTACTGGTCACGCGCGTCTTTATCGACGTGCGGCGAGACGAGAATGGTGTAACGCTCGATCTTGGTCGGCAGGGGGATCGGGCCACGCACTTGCGCGCCGGTCCGCTTTGCCGTTTCTACGATCTCGCTGGCCGAACGGTCGATCAAACGATGATCGAACGCCTTCAGCCGAATCCGGATCTTTTGGTCCGCCATGACGGTGGGTTCCTTCGTTAAAAGAGCGACGGACAAGGCCTCTGGGTTGCCTTGTCCCATGAATATCCTGAATGCAGACGCCGCACATTCCTGCGCGGCGACAAGATCTTTCCGTAGACCTCAAAAATCGAGGCAGACCGGTCTCCCGATCTGCCCAGACAAAAAGTATAGCGCGCATACAAGTTGGCAGTCAACAGGGTCACTGTTGACAAAGCCTGAATGGCGCGACCCTTCCTGGTCTGGGGAACACGAGGAGCATCCTGCGCCTCTTTTCCCGTTTGGTTACACCCCGATGCCCTACCCAGGCAACATCGGGGCGCAGATTCTAGCAGATTACGCGATGATCTTGGAGACCACGCCGGCGCCGACGGTACGGCCGCCTTCGCGAATCGCGAAGCGCAGGCCTTCATCCATGGCGACCGGGTTGATCAGGGTGACAACCA
>NZ_JBDJOA010000011.1:0-93782 GCF_039674765.1 Stenotrophomonas sp. TWI273 | reverse complement strand
CCCCATTACCCCTGCATCGTGCGGAGCCGGCCAGCGGCCGGCACTACCGGGGCGCGGATCACGCCCCTTTTTGCCGCATAATCGCGGGATGACCGACGACCGCATTATCGCCGCCGGTGCCACCCGCGAAGACGAGGGCACCGACGCCAGCATCCGCCCCAAGCGCATGGCCGATTACCTCGGCCAGGCGCCAGTGCGCGAGCAGCTGTCGATCTACATCGAGGCGACCAAGGCCCGTGGCGACGCACTCGACCACGTGCTGATCTTCGGGCCGCCGGGACTGGGCAAGACCACCCTGAGCCATGTGATCGCCAACGAGCTGGGGGTCGCGCTGCGCGTCACCTCCGGCCCGGTGATCGAAAAGGCCGGTGACCTGGCCGCGCTGCTGACCAATCTGCAGCCGCACGATGTGCTGTTCATCGATGAAATCCACCGCCTCTCGCCGGTCGTGGAGGAAGTGCTGTACCCGGCGATGGAAGATTTCCAGATCGACATCATGATCGGTGAGGGCCCTGCGGCCCGCTCGATCAAGATCGATCTGCCGCCGTTCACCCTGATTGGTGCGACCACCCGGGCAGGCCTGCTGACCGCGCCGCTGCGCGACCGCTTCGGCATCGTGCACCGGCTGGAGTTCTACACCCCGGAAGAGCTGACGAAGATCGTCCGGCGTTCGGCCAGCATCCTCAACATCGACTGCACCGCCGAAGGCGCGGCCGAGATCGCACGGCGCTCGCGCGGCACCCCGCGTATCGCCAACCGGCTGCTGCGCCGCGTGCGCGACTTCGCCCAGGTGAAGGCGGCCGGCCACATCGATCAGGACGTGGCCCAGGCCGCGATGCAGATGCTCAAGGTCGATCCGGAGGGCTTCGACGAGCTGGATCGGCGCCTGCTGCGGACCATGGTCGATTACTTCGATGGTGGCCCGGTCGGCATCGAGTCGCTGGCGGCGGCGCTGTCCGAAGAACGTGGCACGCTGGAAGACGTGGTCGAGCCGTACCTGATCCAGCAGGGCTTCCTGATCCGCACCGCGCGGGGGCGCATGTGCACGCACAAGGCCTACCGGCACATGGGGCTGAAGCCGAAGAACCCCCCGGCGGACCTGTTCGCGGAGGTCCCGGATGTCGGTTGAGCCCCGGGTTGAGCCCCGATTCAGTTGGCCGACACGCATTTACTGGGAAGATACAGACGCTGGCGGGGTGGTGTACCACGCCCGCTACGTGGCCTTCATGGAACGGGCGCGCACGGAATGGATGCGCGCATTGGGGTATGGTCAGGAGCGGATGCGCTGCGACCACGGCCTGGTGTTCGCGGTGCGCAGCATGACCATGGATTTCCTCAAACCGGCGCGCCTGGATGATGCGCTGGATGTCACCGCCACGCTGGTGCAGTGCAAGCGCGCCAGCATGGTATTCGCGCAGGCCGTGTGCCGGGGCGGGGAAACACTGCTGACCGCGCAGGTGAAGATCGCCGCGCTGGATGCAACCACCTTCAAACCGCGTGGCATGGACGATGCACTGCATGCCGCGCTGAAACACCTCGAATTTCCAGAATCCGCATAATGAGGAACAACGGATGATCGCAATGCTCCTGGCCCTGCAGGCCACGGTGACCGAAGCGCTGCCGCAGGAAGTCACCAGCGCCGCGGCGCAGACTGTCGCCCAAGCCGCGCATGGCGGTGGCATCAATTACCTGGACCTGATGATCAAGGCCAGCATCCCGGTGAAGATCATCGTGCTGCTGCTGTTGGCCGGCTCGTTCATCAGCTGGGTGATCATCTTCCGCAAGGCACGCGTGTTCAACGCCGCCAACCGCGCCGCCGACGAGTTCGAAAGCCGCTTCTGGTCCGGTGCGGACCTGGGCAAGCTGTACAGCTCGGCGACCGACCGCAACCGCCAGGTCGGCGGCCTGGAAGCGATCTTCGAATCGGGCTTCCGCGAGTTCACCCGCCTGCGCGACAAGCGTCGCCTGGATGGCCGTGCCCAGCTTGAGGGCGCCCAGCGCGCCATGCGCACCACCTACACCCGTGAAGTGGACCAGATGGAGCGCAGCCTGGAGCTGCTGGCCAACATCGGCTCGACCGCCCCGTACGTGGGCCTGGTCGGCACCGTGTTCGGCATCATGGTGACCATGCACGACATGATCAACAGCGGCGAGCAGGCCGGCATCGCCTCGGTCGCCCCGGGTATCTCCGAAGCCCTGTTCGCCACCGCGATCGGCCTGTTCGTGGCGATCCCGGCGGTATGGGCCTACAACCGCTTCACCACCCGCGTGGAGCGCATGTCGGTGCGCTTTGAAACCTTCGCAGAAGAGTTCAGCTCGATCCTGCAGCGTCAGACCGCGGGCGACGAGTAAGCGCCCAGCACAGGAGTCCTGCCATGACCGCAGCCATTGGCCGCCGCAAGCGCCGAAAGCTCAAATCCGAAATCAACGTCGTGCCGTACATCGACGTCATGCTGGTGCTGCTCATCATCTTCATGGTGACCGCGCCGCTGCTCACGCTGAGCTTTGAAGTGGATCTGCCGACCTCCCAGGCCAAGGCGCTGGAGAGCAAGCAGGATCCGGTGATCGTGTCCGTCCGCCTGGATGGCCAGCTCAGCCTGAAGCTGCCCGAGGCCAAGGATCCGGAACCGATGGATGCGGCCCGGCTGCAGGCCCAGCTGTCCGCGCTTTCTTCGCAGGACAAGAACCTGCGCGTGATCGTCGCCGCCGACAAGGCTGTGGCGTATGAGAAGGTGGTCGCGGCCATGGACGTGATCAAGCGCGCCAACGTGGAAAAGGTGGGCCTGGCGACCGATGCACGCTGAAGCCCTGCCACCGCAGCGTCAGCCTGAAGAGAAGTGGGGTCTGCCGATCGCGCTGGCGCTCGGTGTGCACCTGCTGCTGGCCCTGATCTTCATCGCCGCCTGGTTGTGGTCGCCGCAGCGCACCACCGAAGCGGCCGCCGGCGATCCGGCGATCGAGGCCAGCCTGCAGCTGTCCGCCTCGGAAGCCTCGGCCGCCCGCCAGGCCCTGCGGGCCTCCGAAACGCTGCCGGACCTGCCCGAGCCGGTCGCCGAGCCCGAGCCCATTCCGGAAGACACCGTGCCGCCACCGCAGCCGTTGCCCGAGCCGCGCCCGCAGGACGCACCGACGCCGCAGCAGTCGCAGGCGCAGGAGCGCATCGCCCAGCCCGATACGGTCGACCAGGAAGCGGTCAACGCGCTGGCGATCTCGGCGGAAAAGGCCAAGCAGGAGCAGGAAGCCAAGCGCCGCCAGGAACAGATCGACCTGACCGAGCGCAAGCGCCAGGAACAGGCCGAGCAGAAGCTGCGCCTGGCCAAGCAGCAGGAAGAAGCCGAGAAGAAGAAGCTGGCCGAGCAGGAACAGAAGGCCAACGACGCCAAGGCCGACGCCGAGCGCGACAAGAAACTCGCTGAAATCCGCCGCAAGCGGGCCCAGGCCGAGAACGAAGCCAAGCTGGCCGAACAGAAGCTGCGCCAGGTCACGGCCGCGCGTGCGGCCAATGCCTCGGCCTCGACCGCCGGGGCGACCGGTGCCGCCAAGCCGGCCGCCGGTGCTGGTGGCACCAGTGACGATCTCAGCGCCAAGTACGCGGCGGCCATCCAGCAGAAGGTCTCGGCACAGTGGACCCGTCCGGATTCGGTCCCGCTGGGCCAGCGTTGCCAGGTCTCGATCACCCAGATTCCCGGTGGGCAGGTGATCCAGGCCAAGGTCAGCGGCAGCTGCCCGTTCGACGAGGCAGGCCGCCGTTCGATCGAGGCCGCCGTGTTGAATGCCCAGCCGTTGCCGTACCGCGGCTTCGAGTCGGTGTTCGCGCGCACCATCAACTTCACGTTCACCGCCCAGGATTGACCCGGCAGGCCGCTGATCCCGCCGGATCAGCGGTCGTGGCAGCCGCGCGCCACCGGCCGCCGCGCAGGCCGACGGCGCCTGGAGGGGTTAACAGTGTGTGAGTTTTGTGCGCCCGGTGACTCGGAATTCACACGGCCTTGGTTCATGATTGCGAAACTGTTCACCGCGGTCCTGTTATCCCTCGTTCTGGTTTCCCCCCTATTGAGCGCTCCATGAAAAAAATGCCTCGTTGGCTTGCCGTTGTTGCGGCCCTGTTGTTGCCCTTCGCTGCCATGGCGCAGCAGAAGGGGCTGGATATCGACATCATTGGCGGCAATGCCTCCGCCACGCCGATCACCGTCGTCCCCATGCCGTATCAGGGGTCGGCCGGTGCACCGCAGACCGATGTGGCCGCCGTGGTGCGTGCCGACCTGGACCGTTCCGGCCAGTTCCGCAATCTGCCGGAAGCCCAGATCGTCGAAAAGCCGACCCGTGGCAGCGAGATCCAGTTCGCCACCTGGCGCGCGCTGAAGCAGAACTACATCGTGGTCGGCCGGGTGATGGACGCCGGCGCTGGCGCCTACCGCGTCGAGTACGAGTTGTACGACGTGCCCAAGGGCGAGCGCCTGCTGGGCCTGGCGATGACCGCCCGTGGCAACGCCATGCGCGATGTCGCCCACCAGATGGCCGACGCCATCTATGAAAAGATCACCGGGGTGCGCGGCGCCTTCTGGACCCGCATTGCCTATGTCACCGCCAGCGGCAAGGGCGATGCCATGCGTTATGCACTGATGGTGGCCGATTCGGACGGCTTCAACCCGCAGACCATCGTGCGCTCGGCCGAGCCGCTGCTCTCGCCGAGCTGGAGCCCGGACGGCAACAAGCTGGCCTATGTGAGCTTCGAGCGCGGCAACTCGGCGATCTACATCCAGAACATCTCCAGCGGTGCCCGTGAGCTGGTCACCAGCTTCCGCGGCATCAACAGCGCCCCGTCGTTCTCGCCGGATGGCCGCCGCCTGGCCCTGTCGCTGTCGCGCAGCGGCAACCCGGAAATCTACGTGATGGACCTGGGCAGCAAGCAGCTGACCCAGCTGACCAACCACTTCGCCATCGATACCGAGCCGACCTGGAGCCCGGATGGCAGCAGCGTCTACTTCACCTCCGACCGTGGCGGCCGCCCGCAGATCTACCAGGTGGCTTCCAGCGGTGGCAGCGCGTCGCGCGTGACCTTCCAGGGCAACTACAACGCCACCCCGAGCCTGTCCTACGACGGCAAGAAGCTGGTGGTCGCCCAGGGCAGCGGCAACACCTACAAGATCGCGATGATGGACAGCAGCACGGGCTCGGCCCGCTGGAACACGCTGTCGCCAGGGTCGCTGGATGAATCGCCGAGCTTCGCGCCCAACGCGAGCATGGTGTTGTACGCCGCCCGTGAGGGGGGTCGTGGAGTGTTGTACGCCGTTTCGGCCGATGCGCGCGTGCGCCAGCGGCTGGTTCTGGCGGACGGTGATGTTCGCGAGCCTTCTTGGTCGCCATACCGTACAAAGCGCTAACAGAGTGTTAAGATTTCGCCGTATTCATCCCTCATCCGGCTTTAGGAGCCTCAAAGGTATCGCCATGAACAAGACCACCCGCGTTCTGCTTGTCTCCCTGTTGTCCGTGGCCGCCCTGGCCGGTTGTTCCAAGAAGGTCAAGGAAGTGCCGGCTGCCCCGGTTGATACCGGCAGCACCACCGCTCCGACCGGCCCGTCCACCTCGGGTCTGTACGGTCCGGGTGATCTGGATACCGATTCCTGCCTGCGCCAGCGCGTGGTGTACTTCGATCTGGACCAGGACAGCGTCAAGCCGGAGTTCCAGGCCATCATGGCGTGCCACGCCAAGTACCTGCGTGACCGTCCGTCCTCGCGCATGACCCTGCAGGGCCACACCGATGAGCGCGGTTCGCGCGCTTACAACCAGGCCCTGGGCGAGCGTCGTGGCAACGGCGTGTCCTCGGCACTGCAGGCCAACGGTGGCTCGGCTTCGCAGCTGACCGTCGTGTCCTACGGTGAAGAGCGTCCGGTCTGCACCGAGTCGGGCGAGTCCTGCTGGTCGCAGAACCGTCGCGTCGAGATCGTGTACACGGCTCAGTAATAGATGCGCTTTCGATTTCTATCGATGATCGTTGCGGCAGCCCTCGTGGCTGCCGCACCGGCCAATGCGCAGCGCCAGAGTCTGGCCGACCGCGTCGGCGCGCTTGAGCAGCAGGCGAACAACAACCAGTCCAACATGGACATGCTCAATCAGCTGAATCAGCTGCGTACCCAGTTGCAGGCCCTGCAGTCGCAGGTCGAGCAGCTGCAGCACGACAATGACCAGCTCAAGCAGTCCGCCAAGGACCAGTATCTGGACCTGGACAGCCGCCTGAACCGCCTGGAAGGTGGAGCCCCCGTGCTTCCTGCCGCCCCGGCCGCAGCCGCGCCTGCCCCCGCTGCATCCCCGAAACCGGCAACGGCCGCTTCCGAGCGGCCGCCAAGCGTGCACGGCGATGCCGGCAGCCTGGCCGCCAGTGGCGATGAACGCACCGCCTACAATGTCGCCTTCGATGCGCTCAAGGCCGGCAAGTACGACGACTCGGCGCAGCTGTTCATGAGCTTCCTCGAGCTGTACCCCAACGGCGTCTATACCCCCAACGCGCTGTACTGGTTGGGCGAAAGCTATTACGCCACCCGTAATTTCCCGCTGGCTGAGGCGCAGTTCCGCGACCTCATCTCGCGCTACCCGACCCATGACAAGGCGTCCGGTGGCCTGCTCAAGATCGGCCTTTCCCAGTATGGCGAAGGCAAGGTCGACCAGGCCCAGGCGACCCTCGAACAGGTCGTGTCCACGTATCCCGGCTCCGACGCCGCGCGCACCGCGCAGGACCGTCTGCAGTCGATCCGGCTGGGTCAGCAGATCCGCTGAACCCGCCCCGGGCCGCTGTTGCGGCCGGGCCCGGTATAATGATGGATTGCCAACCGGGCGCTGCCCGGTCCTCCGTGCCGGGCCATGCCCGGCTGTTGTCGTTTCCGAAGCCGTCCGCCAAGAATCACCGCCATGACCACCACTCTGTCCGCTGCTGCCGCACTCCCCAGTGAGATCGTGCAGTCCCCGCTGCCGCGACTGAAGATCACCGAGATCTTCCTGTCCCTGCAGGGCGAAGCCGATACCGCCGGCTGGCCGACCGTGTTCGTGCGCCTGACCGGCTGCCCGTTGCGCTGCACCTATTGCGATACCGCCTACGCCTTCCATGGCGGCACCTGGTGGGACATCGACGCGATCGTGGACGAGGTGCTGGCCCAAGGCGTTCACCACGTCTGCGTGACCGGTGGCGAGCCGCTGGCGCAGAAGCGCTGCCTGGTGCTGCTGGAGAAGCTCTGCGATGCCGGCCTGGACGTCTCGCTGGAAACCTCCGGCGCGCTGGATGTCAGCGCCGTCGATCCGCGCGTGTCGCGGGTGGTCGACCTGAAAACCCCCGGCTCCGGCGAAATGGCCCGCAACCGCCTGGAGAACCTGCCGCTGCTGACCAAGCGCGACCAGATCAAGTTCGTCCTGTGCAGCCGTGAGGATTACGAATGGGCCCGCGGCATGGTCCGCGAGCATCGCCTCAACGAGCGCAGCATGGTGCTGTTCTCGCCGAGCAAGAGCGAGGTCAGCCCACGCGAGCTGGCCGACTGGATCGTGGCCGACCGCCTGCCGGTGCGCTTCCAGATGCAGCTGCACAAGCTGTTGTGGAATGACGAACCCGGGAGGTAACGGCGGCTGCAGCGCTACGGCGCTGCGCTTGCCATCGACCAGGCCTCACCATCAGTAAAGACGTCCGGCGCGGGACAGCGTGCTGGTTCCCCGCAAACCACCGGAAACACCCCCATGAAAAAAGCAGTCGTCCTTCTGTCCGGCGGCATGGACTCCGCCGCCGTCGTTGCCATCGCCCGCGAGCAGGGTTTTGCCGTCCACGCCCTGAGCGTGCGCTACGGCCAGCGCCACACCTCCGAACTCGACGCCGCCGCCGCCGTCGCCAGCGCGCTGGGCGCGGTCGCCCACAAGACCGTCAATGTCGACCTGCGCAGCATCGGCGGCTCGGCCCTGACCGATGACATCGACGTTCCTGAAGCGGGCGGGGAGGGCATCCCGGTCACCTACGTGCCGGCGCGCAATACCATCATGCTGTCCGTCGCACTCGGCTGGGCCGAGGTGCTGGGCGCCAACGACATCTTCTGCGGCGTCAACGCGGTGGATTATTCCGGTTACCCGGATTGCCGCCCCGAGTTCATCCAGGCCTTCCAGACGCTGGCCAACCTGGCCACCAAGGCGGGCGTGGAAGGTGCGGGCATCCAGGTCCACGCGCCGCTGCAGTTCCTGAGCAAGGCCGATATCGTGCGTGAAGGCGTTCGCCTGGGCGTGGACTTCGGCCTGACCGTGTCCTGCTACAACGCCGACGACCAGGGCCGCGCCTGCGGGCACTGCGATGCCTGCCGCCTGCGCGCGCAGGGCTTCACCGATGCCGGCGTGCCGGACCCGACCCACTACGTGTGATGCGGGACGGGTACGCATGAGCGCGAAGATGCGTTAGAATGCGCACCCCCGGCGTCACGTCGGGGATGCAATGGGCCGTTAGCTCAGTTGGTAGAGCAGAAGACTTTTAATCTTTTGGTCGATGGTTCGAATCCATCACGGCCCACCACTGCATCCATGATCAAGGCGACCGCGAGGTCGCCTTTTTCATGCGCGGGGATGGGCGTCTCCGCGACCGCCGGCCGAGGCAGCAGCTGCACTGCGCAGCGAGCGCAGCAGGCACAAGGCCGACACCAGGCAGGCAAGAATGATCGCCATCGACACCGGCAGATGAAATGCGCGATGGCCATGCAGCGCGAAGCCGAGGTGGATGATGAAGGTGGCCAGGCCCAGTGCCGCGCAGAGCCTCGCGAAACCGCGTGCCTTGCCGGTCTGCAGCACCACATGGCGGTAGCCGAGCACCACCACGCCCACGGCGATCAGATTGAACACCAGGAAGCCCTGCACGCCACCCGGCAGCAGGAACATCTCCCACTCACGCCAGAAGGCGGCATCGATCTGATGGAGAATCAAGGCGAGCAGCGTGGCGAAGTAACGTCGTTCCATGAGGCGGGCGGTGCCAGACGCTGCGGATCCTGCAGCGTGCGTAGTGTAGCGGCCCACCAGGGGTGACCCCTGCGCCGCCGGGGCCGGGCTCAATGCATCCCGATGTCGCTGGCGAGCGTATCCACCACGCGCTGCGCCCGTGCCCGGGCGCTTTCTCCGCTGCGCGGAATGACGGGCAGGTCCGGGGTGATGCCGGCAACTTCGTCGCTGCCGTCGGCACGCAGGCGTACGCAGTTCGGTACGCGCACGCGCAGGTGCGAATGGGGGAGTTCAGGCGGCGCGTCTGCACTCATGAAGCCACAGCCATAGCCGCCGCTGTGCGTACCGACGATGCGGGCGATGTGGTTGTCCTGCATGCGCGCGGCAAACATTTCGGCCGAGGACGCGGTCTTTCCGTTGGTCAACACATACACCGGGCCATTCCATGCGCCCCAGTGCCCGCGCAGATCCTGTGCCCAGTCCAGGCGGTGGGCGATCAGGAAATCATCGAGGGTGTCCACGGCAGGGCTCGGCAGCGGACCGCCGGACGTACCCGCCGCGACCAGGCGCCGGCACGGTGCGGCGTCCCATGCCTGCTGCGTGTGCCAGGCCCAGGACAGATCGCAGGGCGGCATGGCCACCGCCTGCCGCGATGCCTGGAAGGCGGCGCGCTGCGTGCTCAACAGCCGGCGGGCGGCCGCGTTGGGGTGGTGATGACGCAGCGCGTCGTCGAGCCGTTCGTACTGCTCGTCCAGATACGGTTTGCCCGCCGCCGACTGGCTGACCTCCAGGACGGCGGAGGCCACCGGCTGCGAAGTAAACAGGCGCGCGAGGGTGTCGCCGCTGTCGTCACCGCCCGGGTTGTCACCCACATCCACCAGTACCGCGTCCACGCCGTCCTGCTGGAAGCGCCGCAGGCTGGCGGCAATCGCAGCGACCCAACTGCGGCCCACTGTGCCGCGCATCTCCGCGGTGGCGTCGGCCTGCCGCAGCTGTGGCCACAGCGCGTGGCACACGCCTGGATAGCGCAGCGCATCGAACTCGTGCAACCGCAGCAGGCCGATCGTGTGCCCGTCCGGCAAGGACAGCGTGCCGGCGCGCAGCATGGGGTCGGCCACATCGTTCAAGGGGTGGTAACCCGGCAGCGTGTCCAGCGGCAGGCTGAAATCGTGGCGACCCTCGTCGGATACGCCAAGCAATGCACAGCCTGCGCCAGCGCCCAGGGCCCGTGGGTCCACAGCAGCGGGCGCCGGGGAGCTGGGGGCCTGTTCAAGCGGATCGAGCAGGCTGAGGTGGCCGTCATGGAAGCCGGCCAGGAAGGTGCGAAGGGCCTGGGCCGCCTGCGCATCGGTATGCGCTTCGGCCAGTGCGCGCTGCGCGGAGGCATCCAGCGCGGGTAGATCCACGCCGCCCTGAGGCGAGGCGACCCAGGCCAGGTGCGCGTAATCGTGCGCCAGGATCTGCTTGAGTGCCGCGTGGTCGGCCTGCCAGCCGCTTCGATCGAACGCCGGTGTGGCTCGGCATGCTTCCGGCGATGCCATGGCCAGCATCGCCAGCGTGATCACGATCCCTCTCGTCCCTGCCATACAGCCTCCTTGCGACCCGGCGCAGTGCCGCACGGGGCAAGGGTGACGGGATCGTGTGTGCGATCGACTCCGGTCGATCGTAGCCAATGCGCGTGTTCCCCGGAAGTCCCGGAGTCGCATCACGCCACCGTCCCTACGACGCGCGCACGATCAGGCCATACCCGGCCACAGTGGGCCACGATCCCACGGAGCGGTGTGATGAGTACCGTCCAATCCGGCCACGCGATACGCGAACTCAACCAGATCATCGGCATCGCGCGCGACGGCCACGACATCTACGCCAGAGCCGTCGCCGACGACGGGACGCAGGATCCGCAGTTGAACGCGCTGATGATGCGGATGGCCGCAGCGAAAATGCAGGTCATCGATGGGGTCACGCGGCTGGTGCGCGACGCCGGCGGTCAGCCCGCCCGCCACCGTACCCTGGCCGGCAGCCTCCGTGGCGGCTTCGGCAGGTTGGGCACCGTACTCGGGGATGCGGGCATCCAGTACGCCAGTGAGAGCCAGGCAGCTGAAGCGCGTCTGGTGAGGGCACTCGAAGTTGCCGCGCGCGATGGCGCACTGACGGCACATGCGCGACGAACGCTCAACGGCATGCTGCTGGAGACGCGGCTCGGTTGGGACGACATGCGCCAGGAGGTAGATGACCTGCGGGGCCGGGATGCATAGTCATCCACACCGTCACCCACACCTTCAAGGAAGCACGCGCATTCGTAGCGTCGCGAATCAACAGCGTCGCGAATGAGCTTCGTAGTGAAGGATGAAGGAGATTGAAGGACGCGAGACGTTGAAGGGTGCGGGATGGCGCCGAGTGCGCCTGGTCGCCGTCTGCATGTGAGGGCTGCGCGGATGCGCAGCCCCACCATGCGGCAGACGAATTACTTCTGCTGCGGCTTGTTGCCTGCGTCAGGGGCGTTCTTGGTGTCCTGTTCCTGCTTCTGCTGCTTGGCCTGCGCGTCCTTGCGGTCCTGTTCGGACTGCGGGCCTTTCTGTGCAGCAGCATTCTTGACGTTGTTTTCGTTGTTCTGCATGTTGGACATGGTGTGACTCCAAGGCGACGTGATGTCGCAACCCCAGCGTGGACCTGCCGCTGTTACGCGAGGGTCGCACTGGGATGAGCATCGGGTCAGGGTAGTCTCATGACCAAGTGCTACACCGCGTGGGCGGGACCACCCACGGCGCTGCTGGTCCACAACGTGCCTTCATCCCAGGCGCCGAGTTGGAGGCTGCGGCCGTCGATGTATCAGGATTGGCAGAGTGTCCCGCAATGGTCGCTGCTGAACCCGGCAATGGCCTGCTGCAGGAGCGGAACGTCGCTTGGGTCCACCTGTTCCAGCGCGTCCTTCAACGCGTCACGCACTGGCTGTCGTTGCTCGAGCTGCAGCATCTGCGCGTAAGGCGCCGCCGTCTCTGCCAGCGCATGGACCAGGGTCCGCTTCAGCGTGCTGCCCGCCGGCTGGGCACGCATCACCTCCAGCATCTCCAGGTACTGGCGTTGCGCATTGCGGCGAAGGGTGTCGGTGCCGCCCGGTCCCAAACCGGCGAGCTCTGCGGGCGTTGCAACGGTCAGCCACGTATCCACCAGTGGCTGCATCCGTGCGCCGCACTGCAGCAGGTACGGTAGCAGCAGGCCCAGCTGTGCCTGGAAGCGCTCGGCGTTGCGGTTGCCTTGGCGGGCCTGCTCGCCGGAATGGAGGAGCACGGCGGCTGGCATCGCACCCATGCCGAACTGCATCAACCGGGTGGACAGCGTTACGCCGTACTGGCACGCGTTGGTCAGCAGACTCAGGTCCGCCGTCGCGTAGTCCGGCGCCAGGACGTCGGTCGTGTTGGTCACCGCCGCCAGCAGCTGCATGGCGCGTGGGCTGTCGAGCTGCTCCGGTGCGTTGTCGGCGTCGGCTTGCTGCAGCAGTTGCAGGTAGTCGCGCGTGGCTTCGTACTGCGCCATGAACTGCGGCGGTATGTCATCGGCACGTGCGGGTGAGGGGACCAGCAATATCACGAGGAGGGCCGCGCCCAGCGGTGTCGGTGCAGACGCACGCGCCGGCCATGCCAGTCGTCGCATGAGAGAAGAAAACAGGCTGCAACTCATCCGGAGCATGGTCCTTGGATCGATTCGGGCATGGAGCGTAGGTGACCCGGGGCGGGGCGGCAACCCGGTGCGCAGCATGCGTCGCCGGGGCATCCTGCGGGTGCCCGGCAATCGGTTGTCCTCGAATGACGGTTGGGAGATGCAGGCGTGGGCCATGAGCGGTCTGCCTGTGCACACCGCAGAATCGCTTACGGGGGCACAATAGCCAGTCATTCGTTGATCGTTGTTGGAGGTGCCATGAACCGTTTCGTCCTGCTGGGTGTGGGGGCGCTTGCGCTCGCGGCCTGTTCCAAGCCGGCGCCGTCCGATACCGCGACTCCGGCAGAGCCTGCCGCGCCGGCCACGTCGGCCCCCGCTGCCAGCGCGCCCACCGCAACCGCCAGCCCGACCCTGCAGCCGCCGTCGTTCGATTGCGCCAAGGCGCACTCCGAGGCCGAGCAGCAGGTGTGTGGCGACGCCCGCCTGGCCGCGCTGGACCGCCAGCTGGCCGCGCTCTACAAGCGCGTGCAGACCAGCCCGGACGAGCTGGACATCGCGGCCGAGCAGCGTGGCTGGATCAAGGGTCGCGATGCCTGTTCGCGCGCGGTGGACCCGCACCGTTGCCTGGTGGAGTCCTACCAGACGCGTCTGGTCGAGCTGACCCTCAACGCCGGCGGCATCCAGGTGCCGGCCAAGGTCGAGTACCGCTGCGATGACAACAGCAAGCCGGTGACCGCGGTGTTCTACAACGACATCGATCCCACTGCGGCCGTGATCAGCTGGGGCAATGACCAGGCGATCGTGTTCCCGGTGCCGGTCACCCGCGAGGAAAACAACGGCGGTCGCTGGGGGCGCGAAGGCGTGGACCTGCGGACCCACAACGACCAGACCACGCTGGAGTTCTACGGCACCACGCTGCAGTGTCAGATCGCCAAGTGATGGCGGCCACCGCCGCGTTGCTCAGCGCACGCGGCGGTAGCGCACCTCGTTCTGCCGGTCGCCCACTTCGGTGGTGACGAAGCCGTCGCGGCTCTGGCTGATGTCGAACACGCTGCTGCCGACGTTGAGCTGGCCGCCATTGACCCAGCCGTTCAACGACTGCCCACGCGTCTGTGCGCTCATGCGGCCGTCGCTGTCGATGCGCATGCGGATGTCGGCGTTGAAGGTCGGGTTGTAGCCCTCGAACTCGCCGACCATCCAGTCGGGCACATAGGACGTGTGGCGGGCGCCCTGGTAGTTCTCGTCGTCGTAGCGCGCGTCATCCTTGTTGGCGTTATGGGCCAACGCGCCGAGAATCGCCGCGCCGATCAACACGCCGGCGGCGACCTTGGCGTCGTGGTTGTCATCGTCACGGCGGTCATCGCGGTCGCTGCCGCCGTGCACCCGGAACGAGGCGCGGCAGCCATCGTCGACCCACACCTCGCGGCGGTCGTAGTCCCAGTTGCGGCCCTGGCGGCAGTCTGCACCGGACAGTTTGCGGTCCAGGGTGACGTAGCCCGCGCGGGGCAGGGCGCAGGATTGATAGCGGTTGTCGCGGCTCTCGCAGGTGACGAAGTCATCCGCGCGCGCGTCTCCCAACGGCAGCATCAACAGCAGGGGCGTGGCCAGCAGCATACGGAAGAGCATGTCGTCGATTCCGGAAGGGAAAAGGAGCGCGTCGCATCGTATGGGAAGCGGGAGACCCCCGTTCCCGGCAACGACGATGGCCACGCGGACATGAAATCCGGATGAAGATCACCGCGCTGCGCGCCCGGACGGCCGCCGGGCGCCGCAGGTGACTCGCCTCAGGCGCAGGCCGCCAGCGGGTGCTGGAAGCAGGCACGGATCGCGTCGAGCAGCTCGCTCATGCTGTAAGGCTTGGGCAGGAAATGCATGCCCGGGCCGAGCTGAGGCAGCACCACGGAGGGCTCCAGGCCCGAGGTGACCAGCACCGGCAGCCCGGGCTGTTCCTGCTTGACCCGATGCGCCGCCTCGATGCCACTCACCGCGCCCAGGCAGACATCGGTGAACACCAGATCGAAGCGCTCGCCGGCCTGCAGCAGGCCCAGCGCGGCTTCGGCGGAACTGACCGCCACGACTTCGCAGGCCTGGCTTTCCAGCGCCATGCGGCTCAGTTCGCGGGTGTCTTCGGTGTCTTCGATCAACAGCACGCGCGGTTCGGGATGGTGCTTGGACAACAACATGGAGCGTGGTTCCTGCTTACCCCCGGAGAGGGGCGCGCAAGTATCGCGGGCCGCCGGTGAGGAGACCGTCGACGGCGACCAAATGCCGGGTGAATCGGGGGCGGGATCGTACCGCCCGTAGCGCCCACGGCGCTCAGGCAACGGCCGCCGACCGCCGGCGTCCACGGTGCCAGGCCCACACCAGCCCGACCGCCAACCCCGCCGCCGACAGGCGCAGCACCGTCGCCGGCCAGCCGACCGCGGTCGCCTCGGTGATCACGAAGACGTTCCAGGCCAGGTTGAGCGAGATGTGCAGCGCCAGCCCGCTCCACAGCGTGTAATCGTCCAGCGTATTGAGCCAGGCGAACACCAGCCCGCCGATGCCGGTGATGGCGAACACCTGCAGCGCCATGCCCCCGCCGCCGCCGAACGACCACCAGTGGATCGCACCGAAGATCACCGCCTGCACCAGCGCGGCGGCCAGCCACGGCCAGCGCTGCTGGCGATGGGCGAAGATGAAGCCGAAGCCACGGAAGATGATTTCCTCGGCGAACGGGAACAGCACGCCGAGCATCAGCAGTGCGAGGACATCCTGGGTGGGATTCACCCCGCCCAGCCACCACAGGCCGAGCCAGCACGGCAGGGTCGCCAGCAGGGCCAGTGCCGGGCCCTGCCAGCCATTCCAGCGCAACCCGAGCAATGCGTGCAGGCGTTGCCCGGGGCGCAGCAGCAGCGCAGCCACGGCCAGCACCAGCAGCACGCCCAGGCCGTTGTCGAGGATGGCGCCGCCATAGGGGATCGGCAGCTTCGGAATCGGCGTGCCCAGCCACGCGGCGAGGTCGCGCAGATTGATCGACACGGCCAGGGTCAGCACCACCACGCAGGCGGACAGCCAGGTGGGCAGGCGGAGGGACGGCATGGGACGCTCCATATCCAGGGACGGCGTGGATTGTTCGTGATTCCCTCGCCAGCAGCATGGGGCATAGGTCGGGGGGCCATCGGTCATGGCCGCGTTGCACCACGGTCAGGTATGACCGGCTAGAGTGCGGCTTTGCCCCTTGGATTACCGCCCATGCAATGCCCCGTATGCAAGACCCAAGCGCTGCAGATGTCCGAGCGCCAAGGCATCGAGATCGACTACTGCCCGCAGTGCCGTGGCGTGTGGCTGGACCGAGGCGAGCTGGACAAGATCATCGAGCGCTCGGCCGGTGCCGCCGCCCCCGCGCCGGTGCGCGCGGCCGCACCGCCGCCGCCGGCTGCCGTGCAGCACCGTGATACCCGACACCTGGGCCAGCAGCAGTACGGTGACCAGCAGGGCTACCGCAAGAAAAAGAAAGAGAGCTTCCTGTCGGACCTGTTCGACTTCTGATGCACGCCTGCGCTGCGCTCAGGCGCGGCGCAGGATGAATTCCCGGTCGACGCTGTCGCCGACCGGGAAATCGTATTCGCCCACCTTGCTGCAGCCGTAGCGCGCATAGAAGCGCTGCGCACCCAGGTTCTCGGACCACACGCCGATCCACAGCGTGCGCCGCTGTGGCTGATCGAGCCACGCCAGGAAGGCGTCCATCAGGCGCGCGCCGTGGCCGCCACGCTGGTGACTGGCGAGCAGGTAGAGGCGTTTGAGCTCGATATCGCCCTCGCTGGCCTCGGCATGCGGCAGGCTGTTGGGCCCTGCGGCGAGATAACCCACCACATGTTCCCCGTCTTCCAGCAGCCACGCCGCGTTGCGTGGATCGGCGAGTTCGTGACGCTGCGGCTCGACCGAATAGTGCCTGTGCAGGAACGCGTGCAGGTCCTGCGGCCGGTAGGAATCGCCGAAGGTTTCGGTGTAGGTGGCGATGGCGATCGCCGAGAGCGCATCGGCATCGGCAACGGTGGCACGGCGGAGGGTCAACATCATGGCGCAAGGCAGGCAGGTGGGGCCGGCAGCTTACGCCATCGCCTGGGGTCGGCCGTGGTTCCGGGTACGTCGGTACCCGGAACCTGTCATCGCGGCTGGATCAGAACCAGACCCGCACGCCCGCCACCCAGCGGGTATCGCGCGCGCGCTCGCCGGCCGCCTCGTGGTAATCAGCGGTATCGCCGAACAGCCGCTCGTGGCTGATGCCGATGTAAGGCGCGAAGCGGCGGCTGAACTCGTAGCGCAGGCGCAGCCCGGCCTCGACCTTGTTGAGTCCCGAACCGTTGCCATACTCCGGTTCGTCCTTGGCCGAGAAACGGGCTTCCACCAGCGGCTGCAGGATCAGGCGGTTGGTCAGCAGCAGCTCGTACTCCACTTCCACCGTGGCCGCGAACTGGCCGCCTTCGCCGACATAGGCCGTGGCAGAGGTCTCGAATTTGTACGGCGCCAAGCCCTGGATGCCGAACGCCGCCCAGGTGCGTGAATCGGCCGGGCGGAAATCCTGTTTCACGCCGACCAGTACGTCCCACCACGGCGACACGCTGCGGCCGTACATCACTTCAAGGTCGGCCGATCCGGTGCGGCCGTCGCTGCGCTCGCCTTCGCTGCGCAGCCATAGCCTGTTGATGTTGCCGCCCACCCAGCCGCTGGCCTCCCACGCCTGGCCGGTACCGTGCTGGCCGTCCCAGTGCTCAAGGCGGTTGACCAGCAACATGCTGTGAATCTCCGGCGCATGCTCCATCGCGCCGTGGTCGATCGGCGGGAACGCGGCGAGGCGGTCCGCGGCCGTCACGACAGGAATCGGTTCGAGCGGTTCGGTGGGCGCGGGCGCCTTCGGCACGCCATGACCCATCGCGGCGTGGTCCATCTTCGAATGGTCCATCTCGCCGTGATCGGTCGTGCCGTGGTCCATCGTCGAATGGTCCATCTGGCTGTGATCAGTGCTGCCGTGGTCCATCGTCGAATGATCCATCTGGGCGTGATCGACGCTGCCGTGGTCCATCTTCGAATGATCCATCTGGCTGTGATCGACGTTGCCGTCATCTGCCGGTGGCGCGTCGGTCGGGGTCGGTGTCGTGGCATGGCTGGCATGGCTGGCATGCGACTGCGCCCACGCCGGTGCGGACAAGGCCAGCAGCAGGCCGGCGCTCAGTGCGGACAGCGCGGTGAGAGGTGAGCGGCTCATTCTTCGATCCTCACTTCGCGCATCATGCCCGCTTCCATGTGGTACAGCAGGTGGCAGTGGTAGGCCCAGCGGCCGAGTGCGTCGGCACGTACGCGGTAGGTGCGGCGGGTGCCGGGCGGCATGTCGATGGTGTGCTTGCGCAGGTGGAACTCGCCGTCCGCGTTTTCCAGATCGCTCCACACGCCGTGCAGATGGATCGGGTGCTGCATCATGGTGTCGTTGACCAGCACGATGCGCATGCGCTCTCCGTAGTTCAGGCGCAGCGGTTCGGCGCTGGCGAAGGGAATGCCGTCGAAGGACCAGCTGAATTTCTCCATGTGGCCGGTCAGGTGCAGCTCGACCTCGCGGCCGGGATCACGCCCATCGGGATCGTCGAACAGGCTGCGCATCGCGCCGTAGGTGAGTACGTTGCGGCCGTTGTTGCGCAGGCCGATACCCGGATCCTCCAGCTTGGGCTCGGTGGCCATGCTCTGCATGTCCACCAGCGGGTTGCCTTGCTCGCTGGCCGGGTGACGCGGCGCCTTGGTATCGGCGCCGTGCGCGCCGTGGCCCATGCTGGCACCGCAGCCGCCTTCCATGCCCTTCATATCGTGGCCCGCCATCCCGTTGGTGGCATGGCCCATGTCGTGGCCCATGTCACTCATGGTCAGCAGCGGGCGCGGGTCGCGGGCGGGAATCGGTGCCTGCAGGCCGTGGCGTACCGCCAGCGTGCCGGCGGCATAGCCGGTGCGGCCCATGTCCTGGCAGAAGATCGTGTACGCGTCCTGGCCGCTGGGTTCGACGATCACATCGAAGGTCTCGGCCGGGGCGATGCGGAATTCATCGATGCTGACCGGGTGGATGTACTGGCCATCGGCGGCGACCACGGTCATCTTCAGGCCCGGGATGCGCACGTCGAAATAGGTCATCGAGCCGCCGTTGATGAAGCGCAGCAGCACCTTCTCGCCGCTGCGGAACAGCCCGGTCCAGTTGCCGGCCGGGGCGGTGCCGTTGAGCAGGTAGGTATAGGTGTGGGCGTTGATGTCGGAGATGTCGGTTGGCGTCATCCGCATCCGGCCCCACATGCCGCGGTCGGCGGTGGCCGCGGCCCAGCCGTCCTTGCGGACATCGCGGAGGAAGTCGGGCAGGGTGCGCTTGTAGTAGTTGTCGTATTCGGCAAGCTTCTTCATGCGCCGGAACAGCGCGCCGGGGTCCAGGTCGGTCCAGTCCGAGAGCAGGATCACGTGCTCGCGGTCGACGTGATACGGCGCCGGTTCGAGCGGGTCGATGATCAGCGCGCCGTACAGGCCCGCCTGTTCCTGGAACAGGGAATGGCTGTGATACCAGTACGTGCCCGACTGCTTGAGGGTGAAGCGGTACTGGTAGGCCTCGCCCGGGGCGATGCCGTTGAAGCTCAGGCCGGGCACGCCATCCATGTTGGCCGGCAGCAGCAGACCGTGCCAGTGGATGGAGGTGGGGTGGCCCTGCAGCGTATTGGCGACCCGGATGTTGACCGTCTGGCCTTCGCGCCAGCGCAGGATCGGCGCGGGCAGGCTGCCGTTGACGGTGATCGCCGGGCGGGTGCGGCCGGTGAAATTGGCCAGCGATTCGCCGATGCTCAGCTGCACATCATGGCTGCTGAGCACCTGTGGGGCACCGGCAAGGCCGGGGCCGGCGGCGGCGAACGCACGCGGGCTCAGACCCGTGGCGGCCAGGCCGGCGACCACGCCGCCGGCAGCCACGCCCTGGACGAACAAGCGGCGCGACGGCATGGGCGGGGTGCCCGTGCCGGGTGGTTTGGGGAAAGACATTGCAACTCCGGATCTGATTCGAATGGCACACGCAGTGCCGTCAACGCACGCACACCGGGGCATGCGCGCAGAGCATCAGGCAGGCGCTCGCAGAGCGCGGCGGATCAGGCGATCGGAGGGCGGGTGATGCGGTCCAGCGGCGGTGTCGGCAGGCTGGGATGCACGGTGTTCAGCGGCGACATCGACACCGGCGGCGGGGTCGCCAACCAGGCGACCTGGACGGTCAGGCTGGGTTGCTGGGCGCAGCTGCGCAGGCAGTCCTTGATCTTGCAGTGGTCGCCATCATGCGGTGCCTGCACGCCGGTCGTGGCGGCGGCCATGGCAGGGTGATCATGCGCGGCGGCGGCGGCGGGCGCGTCGCCATGGCAGGGCGGTGCGGCACTGCTGGGCACGGCCGGCTCGGCCAGGGCCAATGCCATCGGGCCGGCCATGGCCACGTTCAGCCCATTGAGCAACAGGCTGAGCATCAGGACGACTCGCAGGAGCAGGCCACTGGCGGACATGGGGCTCACCTTACTGCCAAACCCTGGCGGCCGCACCTGTGGCTGAACGCAGGGTTCAACTCTGGAGCCGGGTCTGCCTGAACAGGCCGGGGCATCAGCCTTCCTCGCGCACGATCTCGACCAGGCGGTCGCCGTAGCGGGCCAGCTTGGTGCCGCCGATGCCACCGACCCGGCCCAGCGCGTCGACGCTGGTGGGGCGCTGTTCGGCGATATTGCGCAGGGTGCTGTCGTGGAAGATCACGAAGGCCGGCACGTTCTGCTCGCGCGCGAGTTCGGCACGCAGGCCGCGCAGGGCATTGAACAGGGCCAGGTCCTGCGGCAGCACCGACAGGCCGGTGCGCTGGCCGCTGCGGTCGCGCTCGCGGGCGGCCTTGGGTGTCTCGCGGCGCATCATGACCTTGCGCTGGCCCTTGAGCACCTCGCGGCTGCCATCGGTCAGGCGCAGCCCACCGTAGGCGCTGCTGTCCACCTCCAGCAGGCTGGAGGCGACCAGCTGGCGGAACACGCTGCGCCAGCTGCGGGCGTCGAGATCCTTGCCGATCCCGTAGGTACTCAGCTCGGTATGCCCGAACTGACGGACCTTCTCGTTGTCACCGCCGCGCAGGATGTCGATCAGATGGCCGACACCGAAGCGCTGCCCGCTGCGGTAGACGCAGCTCAGCGCCTTCTGGGCGGCAACGCTGGCATCCCAGGCATCCGGTGGCAGCAGGCAGTTGTCGCAGTTGCCGCAGGGCTGGGGATAGGTTTCCCCGAACCCGGCCAGCAGGACCTGACGGCGGCACTGCATGGATTCGCAGTAGCCGAGCAGGTGATCGAGTTTGGACCGTTCGAGCGTTTTGCGGTCTTCGCCGGCTTCGGACTGTTCGATCATCTGCTTGAGCAGCACGACATCGCCGAGCCCATAGCAGAGCCAGGCTTCGGCAGGCTCGCCGTCGCGCCCCGCGCGGCCGGTTTCCTGGTAATACCCTTCCATCGATTTGGGCAGATCGGTATGCGCGACGAAGCGCACGTCCGGCTTATCGATGCCCATGCCGAAGGCGATGGTGGCGCACATGACGATGCCATCCTCGCGCAGGAAGCGGCGCTGGTTGGCGGCGCGTACCTCGGCGGGCAGGCCTGCGTGGTAGGGCAGGGCGTTCATGCCCTCCTTGCACAGGAACTCGGCGGTTTCTTCCACCTTGCGCCGTGACATGCAGTAGACAATGCCGGCTTCCTGGCGGTGGACCTTGAGAAAGTCCAGCAGCTGGCGCTTGGCGTTGTCTTTCTGGACGACGGTGTAGCGGATGTTGGGACGGTCGAAGGAGCTGACGAAGTGCTGGGCGTTGGTCAGGTCCAGGCGTTCGGCGATTTCGCGCTGGGTCGGCGGATCGGCGGTGGCGGTCAGCGCGATGCGCGGGACGTCGGGCCAGCGCTCGTGCAGGACGGTGAGCTGGCGGTATTCAGGACGGAAGTCGTGGCCCCACTGCGAGACGCAATGGGCTTCGTCGATGGCGAACAGGGCGATCCGGCTGCGCGAGAGCAGCGAGAGGAAGCGGCCGGTCAGCAGTCGCTCGGGGGCGACGTAGAGCATGTCCAGTTCGCCGGCGAGCAGTTCGCGCTCGACGCGGGCGGCGGTTTCGCCATCGAGGGTGGAGTTGAGGTATTCGGCGCGCACGCCGAGCTGGCGCAGGGCTTCGACCTGGTCCTGCATGAGGGCGATTAGCGGCGAGATGACGATGCCGGTGCCGTCGCGGAGCAGGGAGGGGACCTGGTAGCAGAGCGATTTGCCGCCGCCGGTGGGCATGAGGACGAGCGCGTCATTGCCGGCGGCGACATGCTCGACGATCGCCTGCTGCGGACCGCGGAATTCGTCGTAACCAAAGATGCGGCTGAGCAGGTCGTGCGCGGGGCGGGAAGACATCGCGCTAGTTTACCTTGCCCAGGCTACGGGCCGTGTCCTCGGATGCCGGATCGGTGTGTAGGAAAGCCGAGGCCGGAGCCAAAGCCGGGGCCAAAGCCGGAGCGAGAGCCAGAGCCAGAGCTGAAGGCGCAAAGCGCCGGGCGTGGCCTCCTACGGGGTTGGCGCGGTGTGGGTGGGTCTGCTGGACCCGCCGTGAACCCGTCCATGGGGGCTCGATGTGCGCCATCCATGGCGCACAACGGTCCTGCAGACCCACCCACACCGCGCCGTCGACACTTGGCTGGTCTTCAAGGGAGAGCCAGTCGAGAGCCAGTCAAACGCAGACAGGCGCCAATCGGCGCCTGTCTGCTGTTACTTGCCGGGTACCTGTTACCGCTTGCCGAAGACCCCGCTCTGGCTTCCCCACCCGTCCTCCCAGATCTGGCGGGCGGGTGGGGGCCAGGCCCTGACGGGCCCGTCGTGCGCCATGGAGGGCGCACGTCGAGCCCCCAAGGATGGGTTTACGGCGCGTCCCGGCAGGGCCTGGCCCCCGCTCGCCAACACGGAGATGCCCGTCAGCCAAAGCCGTTGCCTCTGCCTTTGCCGTCAGTCAGCCAAGCCCGCCAAAAAACAAACCCTTACTGCAGCAGCGAACGCAGCATCCAGGCGTACTTTTCGTGGGTCTGCAGACGCTGGGTCATCAGATCCTCGGTCGGTGCGTCGTCCGCATCGTCTGCCACGTCCAGCACTTTGCGCGCCGTACGGCACACCGCCTCGTTGGCGGTGACCAACTGGCGTACCATTTCACGCCAGTCCGCGCTGTCGGTCAGGCCCGGCTCCTCGGCGATCGAGGTCAGGGCCGCGAACTCGCGGTACGAGCCCGGGGCATTGAAGCCCAGTGCACGGATGCGTTCGGCCACGTCATCCAGGGCCGCCCACTGTTCGGTGTACTGGGTCTCGAACATGGTGTGCAGCGAGTTGAACATCGACCCGGTCACGTTCCAATGGAAGTTGTGGGTCTTCAGGTAGAGCGTGAACGCATCAGCCTGGAAGGCCGACAGTCCATCGGCGATCTTCTTGCGATCGCCCTCCTTGATCCCGATATCGATGTTCGGGGCCGACGGGGCCGCCGCGCCGAGCTTCTGCTTGGCAGTCTTGGGCTTTGCCGGGGTCTTGGTCGTCTTCGCCATGGGAGAACTCCTTATGGATGGGATGAATCGGATGGCCTTCACAATAGATCAGACTACCCTTTCAGTAGTAAACAAAAGTTCTAAACGAATCGATTGATGAGCGCTATCGAAAAACCACATGCAGCACGCCTGGCCCAGCAGCAGGCCGCCATCAACGGGGCCATGAGCCGCGACCGCGGTCGTTTGCTGGGGATGCTCTCGCGCTGGCGGGCCAAACCGGCGGATACGGGGCTGGCGGCGGCGTTCGAGCAGGCCTTGCAGGCGTCCGTGCAGCGCCGTGAAGCGCGTGCGCTGAATCAGCCGTCCATCACTCTGGACGAGCAACTGCCGATTGCGCGTGAAGCCGAGGCCATCACCGCGCTGATCCGCGACCACCAGGTCGTGGTGATCGCCGGTGAAACCGGCTCGGGCAAGACCACCCAGCTGCCCAAGCTGTGCCTGGCCGCCGGCCGTGGCACCGCCGGCATGATCGGCTGCACGCAGCCGCGACGGATCGCCGCGCGTGCAGTGGCGACCCGCGTTGCGCAGGAACTGCAGTCCGAGCTGGGCACCACGGTGGGCTACCAGGTGCGCTTCACCGATCGCGTCGGTGACGATACCCGCATCAAATTCATGACCGACGGCATCCTGCTGGCCGAGATCAGCAGTGACCGCTGGCTGTCCAACTACGACACGATCATCGTCGACGAGGCGCACGAACGCAGCCTCAACATCGATTTCCTGCTGGGCTATCTGAAGCAGCTGCTGAAGAAGCGGCCCGATCTGAAACTGATCGTCACCTCGGCGACCATCGATACCTCGCGCTTCGCCCAGCATTTCGACGATGCCCCGGTGATCAGCGTGGAAGGCCGCACGTTCCCGGTGGAGGTGCGTTACCGGCCGCTGGAAGGTGAGGGCGGCGGCGAGGCTGACGGTGGGCGCGATGGCGAGCGCACCGTCAATGATGCGGTGGTCGCGGCGGTGGATGAAATCACCCGGATCGACCCGCGTGGCGACATCCTGCTGTTCTTCCCGGGCGAGCGCGAAATCCGCGATGCGCACCAGTCCCTGGAACGACGCAAGTACCGTGGCACCGACGTGCTGCCGCTCTATGCGCGGCTGTCGGTCAAGGATCAGGACCTGGTGTTCAACCCCGGCGCCAACCGGCGCATCGTGCTGGCCACCAACGTCGCCGAAACGTCGCTGACGGTGCCGCGCATCCGCTATGTGATCGACCCGGGTTTCGCCCGCATCAAGCGTTACAGCCCGCGCCAGAAGCTGGACCGGCTGCACATCGAAGCGGTCTCCCAGGCCAGCGCCAACCAGCGCAAGGGCCGCTGTGGCCGCGTGTCCGAAGGCATCTGCTACCGGCTGTATTCCGAAGCGGATTTCCAGTCGCGCCCCGAATTCACCGATCCGGAAATCCGCCGCTCCAGCCTGTCCGGGGTGATCCTGCGGATGCTGCAGCTGGGCCTGGGCAAGATCGAGGATTTCCCGTTCCTGGAGGCACCGGATGAGCGCGCCATCGCCGATGGCTGGCAGCAGCTGGGTGAGCTGGGTGCGGTCGATGCCGAGCGCCGCCTGACCCCGATCGGGCGCCAGATGGCGCGCCTGCCGGTGGACGTGAAACTGGCCCGCATGCTGGTCGCCGCACAGGCCCAGGGCTGCCTCCGCCCGATGCTGGTGATCGCCTCGTTCCTGGGCATCCAGGACCCGCGCGAGCGCCCGCCGGAAGCGCGCGCCGCGGCCGACAACGCGCATGCGCTGTTCGCCGATGGCCGCTCGGAGTTCGTCGGCGTGCTGCGCCTGTGGGACGGCTACCGCCAGGCTCACGAAGACCTGACCCAGTCCAAGCTGCGCGACTGGTGCGGGCGGCATTTCCTCGGCTTCCTGCGCATGCGCGAGTGGCGCGAACTGCATCGCCAGCTGCGCGTGCTGTGCGAGGAGCTGGGCTGGACGGAAGAAGCGGCCGAGACCTCCCTGGCACCGTTGCTGGCCGGTTCGTCCGCGCCTGCACCGGCGCGCGACGACGAGGCGAAGATCAAGGCGACGCGCGGCCAGCAGCACCGTGCCGCACGCCTGGCCCGCGAAGGGAAATCCGAGCCGGCGCCTGCCCAGAACACGCCGGCATCGGTCAAGGGCGCCGATGCCGAGGCGCGCAACGCCTTCAGCGACAAAGTGCGCGCAGCCGCCTACCAGACCCTGCACCGTGCCTTGATCGCCGGCCTGCCCACGCAGATCGGCCACCGCAGCGACAAGGGCGATTTCCTGGCGCCGCGCCAGCGCCGCTTCCTGCCGTTCCCGGGCTCGACCCTGGCCAAGCGGCCGCCGCCGTGGCTGCTCACCGCGACCTTGCTGGATACCCAGAAAATCTGGGGCCTGACCAACGCGGCGATCGAGCCGGACTGGGTCATCAACGAGCTGCCGCACCTGCTGCTGCGCAAGCACTTCGATCCGCATTGGTCGCGCGCGCAGGGCCAGGTGCTGGCCTCCGAGCAGATCAGTCTGTTCGGACTGGTGCTGGCCCCGAAGAAGCCGGTGCACTACGGCCGCATCGCGCCGGGCGAAGCGCACGACATCTTCGTGCGGCAGGCCCTGGTGACCGGCGAAATCAACACCCGTGCCGGCTTCGTCGCCGACAACCTCAAGGTGCTGGAGCAGGCGCGCGAAGAGGAGGCCAAGCTGCGCCGTGCCGGCATCGTCGCCGATGAAGGCTGGCAGGCGCGCTGGTACCTGGACCGGATTCCGGCCGAGATCCATTCGGCGATGGGCCTGGATACCTGGTGGAAGGCGCTGGCGCCGGAGAAACGCCGCGCGCTGTCGTGGGCCCTGGCCGATCTGCTGCCGGGCGAGGGCAGCGACGCCGAACGGTATCCCGCGTATCTGCCGCTGGGTGATGCACGGCTGCCGCTGCATTACACCTTCGAGCCGGGTGCCGACGAAGATGGCGTCACGTTGGAGGTGCCGCTGCACCTGCTCAACGCGCTCGATCCGGCGCGGTTGTCGTGGCTGGCGCCCGGCTTCGTGGCCGACAAGGCTGCGGCCCTGATCCGCAGCCTGCCCAAGGCGATGCGCCGCAACTATGTGCCGGCACCGGACTTCGGGCGCGCGTTCGCCGAAGCGTTTGCCGAGCCGACCGCCGATGACATCCGTGGCGAGCTGGCACGGTTCCTGTCGCGTGCGACCGGTGCCAAGCTGGCCGCGACCGATTTCGATGACGCAGCGCTGGACGCCCATCTGCGCATGAACCTGCGGCTGCGCGATGCCGATGGCAAGGTGCTGGCGACCTCGCGCGATCTGGATGCACTGCGCGCCCGCTTCGGTGACAAAGCGGGGGATGCCTTTGCCGCACGCGCCGGGCGTGCGCTGGCAGCCGAAGGGTTGCGCGATTTCCCGGCCAGCCCGATCCCGCTGCAGGTGCCTGGCGAAGCCGGCGTGCCGGCCTATCCGGCGCTGGTCGACCAGGGCGAGACCGCCGCGTTGAAGATTTTCGCCGATCGCAACGAGGCGCTGGAGCAGCATCCGCTCGGCGTGCGTCGATTGCTGGAGATTGCGCTGGCCGACAAGGCCAAGCAGGCGCGCAAGCAGCTGCCGGTGCCGCCCAAGACCGGGTTGTTGTATGCCGCGATCGAATCGCAGGAACGCCTGCGTGGCGACCTGGTCGATGCCGCGATGAACGCGGTGCTTGCCGATGGCCTGGGTGATATCCGCGACCCGGCCGCGTTCGCCAAGCGCAGCGCGGAGGCGGGCAAGGCGTTGTTCGCAGAGGCGATGGCCCGCCTGAAGCTGGCCGAGAACATCCTGGCCCATGTGGCCGAGCTCAAACCACAGCTGGAAGCGCCGCTGATGGGCTGGGCACGCGGCAATCTGGATGACATGGAGCAGCAGCTGGCCGCGTTGGTCCATCCTGGCTTCCTGCGCGAGACCCCGGCCGATGCCCTGGCGCAACTGCCGCGCTACCTGCGCGCAATGATCCTTCGCACTGAGCGTGCCAAGCGCGATCCGCCGCGCGACCAGGCGCGGATGCTGGAGCTGCGGCCATTCGTGGATGCGTTGGCACAGGCCGAGGCCCGCGGGTTGCGGGAGCGGCCGCAGTGGCAGGACCTGCGCTGGGATCTGGAAGAGTTGCGGGTCTCGCTGTTTGCCCAGGAGCTGGGCGCGAAGACCGGGATTTCAGCCAAGAAGCTGGCCCAGCGCGTGGCCGCGCTGCAGAAGCCTTGATCCGGCAGTGACCCGTGCCAGGTCGGCACGGGTCACTGGGGTTGCCTGAAGCGGATTATTTGACGCGGCGGACCTTGGCGCGGGTGTTGACGCCCTGGATCTGCATGTACCACACCCCGCCGACGCCGGGAGCGATGCTGACCTCAGGCGACTGGCGGCGGACACCACCGACTTGGACATCGTCGACCTGCTCCCATTCCTGGGCGTTGGCGAGCGCGTAACGCTGGCCCTTGCCAAAGCCGCGGAACTCTCCGGTCAAGACGCTTTTGATCGGCTCCTTGGTGCCGAAGTCGAAGAAGCCGTGGTTTTTCACGATGACTTCCTGACGACCCTCTTCGCGGGCCTGCTCGCGGGCATCGGCCGCCAGCGCGGCCACCTTGCCCTGCAGCCAGTTGTTGAGCTCGGCCAGTTCCTGCGGCGTGAGCTTCTCCAGCCCGGCCGCCTTGAACTCGGCCGGCGACATCTGCTGCTGCAGATCGCCTTCGACCACGCGCTGGGCCAGCGCCGGGAGCGAGAGGCTCATCATGACGGCCGCGCAGGCCAACAACCGCAGACGGGAAAAGCGCATGGCAGGGTCTCTCCTAGGAATGGCCGCAGTGTAGTGCCAGCGCCCCGGCATGTGCACATGCTGGTGATGGCGATTGTCGGGGGGGCGCTGCGGCGCTAGTGTAGGTGGCCTCTGTCTTGTCTGTACGATGCTGTGAACCGCGCTTCCTCCCCTGGCCTGGATGGCTTGTTGAACCGACCCTCGGTGGCTTCGCTGCCGGCTGAGCTGCGCGAGGCATTGCTGCAGCGCTGGCAGCAACCCGAGGCCGATCCGGAACGGCGCGCGGGCTGGCCGGTGCTGGCTGACACGCTGGATGCGCTGTCATTGCTCTCGGCCGACGAATCTGCCTTGCTGGCGACGTTGCTGTTCGATCTGCCGTGGTTGCGTGCCGGTCTGGACACGCTGCCGATCGGTGCGCTCAAGCCGGTGGTCGTCGGCCTGCTGGACGGCCTGGACGCCGCCGACCAGGTCTGGGCGCTGCACGCCGGGCGCGAGGCCGGGCGCAACAGCGAAGGCCTGCGTCGCCTGCTGCTTTCGATCATCCGCGATCTGCGCGTGGTGCCGATCCTGCTCGCCCGCCAGCTGGCCCGCATGCGCGGTGCCGATCGCTTGCCCGAAGAAGAGCGCCGCGCGCTGGCCCAGCTCACTCGCGACATCCA
Source organism: Stenotrophomonas sp. TWI273 (assembly GCF_039674765.1). Lineage (NCBI taxonomy): Bacteria > Pseudomonadati > Pseudomonadota > Gammaproteobacteria > Lysobacterales > Lysobacteraceae > Stenotrophomonas > Stenotrophomonas sp. TWI273. The sequence continues at coordinate 65,160 of NZ_JBDJOA010000011.1, read as the reverse complement.
TGCGCCGCTGGCCAACCGGCTCGGCATCTGGCAGTTGAAGTGGGAGCTGGAGGATCTGGCGTTCCGCCATCTGGAACCGGAGACCTACCGCCGCATCGCGCGCGAGGTGGATGAAACGCGCTTGGCGCGCGAGCGCTATGTCGAGGGCGTCAAGAAGGCGCTGTCGCGCGAGCTGCTGGCGCAGGGCATCCGCGCCGAGGTCAGCGGCCGCCCGAAGCACATCTACAGCATCTGGCGGAAGATGCAGAAGAAGCGGCTGGCCTTCGAGCAGCTGTACGACATCCGCGCCGTGCGCGTGATGGTGGACGACGTGGCCGCCTGCTACGCCGCGCTGGGCGTGGTGCATGCACTGTGGGCGCCGGTGCCGAGCGAATTCGACGATTACATCGCGCGCCCGAAAGCCAACGATTACCGTTCGCTGCATACCGCCGTGGTCGGCCCGGAAGGGCGCACCATCGAAGTGCAGATCCGCACCCACGACATGCACGCCCAGGCCGAGCTCGGCGTGGCCGCGCATTGGCGCTACAAGGAAGGCAGCAAGGGCGCGGAAAAGGCGTTCGACCGCAAGATCACCTGGATGCGGCAGCTGCTGGAGCAATCCCAGGACGGGCATGCAGGCGAACTGGCCGGTGCGCTGGATGCCGAGCTGACCGAAGACCGGGTCTACGCGCTCAGTCCCAAGGACGAGGTGATGGACCTGCCCCAGGGCGCCACGCCGTTGGATTTTGCTTACCACGTGCACACCATGGTCGGGCACCGCTGCCGGGGGGCGAAGGTCAACGGCCGCATCGTGCCGCTGACCTACCGCCTGCGCAGCGGCGACCGCGTCGAGATCCTGACCGGCAAGGAGGCCGATCCCCGGCGCGACTGGCTGCTGGCTTCCAGCGGGTTCCTGGCCAGCAACCGTTCGCGTGAAAAGGTGCGCGGGTGGTTCCACAAGCTGGACCGCGCGCGCAACGTGCAGGCCGGCCGCGAGCTGCTCGAGCGCGAACTCAAGCGCCTCGGCCTGCAGCACGCCGATCTGGCCATCGCGGTGAAGAAGTTCCACGCCGACAGCGTCGACGATCTCTACATCCAGGTGGCGCTGGGCGATACCGGGCCGAACCAGGTCAGCCGCACGCTGCTGGAAGCCGAACGTGCCGCCAGCCAGCCGGCGGCGCCGGTACTGCCGCGCCCGACCGCGCGGCGCGAGAGTGTGCGCAGTGCCGATTTCACCGTACAGGGCGTGGGCAACCTGCTGGTGCAGCTGGCGCGTTGCTGCCAGCCGGTGGCCGGCGAGCCGATCGTCGGGTATCTGACGCGTGCGCGCGGCGTCACCGTGCACCGCACCGACTGTGCCGCGCTGGCACGGCTGGCCGCGGCCAGCCCGCAGCGGATTCTTCCGGTGGAGTGGGGCCAGGCCGGCGGTGGCTATGAAGTGGACGTGGTGGTCGACGCGGTCGACCGGCGCTGGCTGCTCAAGGACATCACCAACCTGATCGCGCAGGAGGATGCCTATGTGCTGGACATCCACAGCGACAACGTCCGCAACAGTGGCCGTGCGCATCTGCGCCTGCGCCTGAAGGTCAGTGACTACGGCCAGCTTTCGACCCTGCTGGGCAAGCTGGATGCACTGCCCGGCGTCAGCGAAGCCCGGCGTCTAGGCTGAGCTCACGTGCCCCACGCTAGGCTCGCGCCATGAGCCGGGACGATGACAGGCATGACGCCGCCCACGAAGCACTGCGACGGGTGCGCCGCGAAGGCCGCTGGTGGTGGTTGCAGGCGCGCCATGCCCGGCGCATCTGGCGCTGGGCCCTGCTGGTGGCCGTGCTGCTGTTCGTCAGCCTGGCCCTGTTGCGCCGGCCGCTGGCCAACTGGTTCTGGAACGAGCCGCAGATCGAGCAGCTGCTCGACCAGGGCGGTCGCGCGCTGGCCGCGGGCCGGTTGAGTGCGGCAGATGGCAGTGGCGCACGTGAATCCTTCCAGGCCGCGCTGGCGCTGGACACCGACCGCTTGCAGGCGCGCAGCGGTCTGGCACGCACCGGCCAGGCTGCCCTGCAGCAGGCGCGGGATGCGCTGGACCGGGGCGATGCACCGGCGGCGACCGCCGCGCTTGCGCTGGCCCGCGAACTGCAGGTGCCGCAGCGCGATGCCGATGCGGTGGCGCAGCAGCTGCACGCACACGACCAGGCACGCGCGGGCATCGGGGCGTTGCTTGGGCGCGCCGAAGCGGCCCTGCAGGCGCAGCGGCTCGAGGGCAGCCCCGACAGCGCGCTGCCGCTGTTCCAGCAGGTGCTGGCGCTGTCCCCCAATCAGGTGCGCGCACTGGAGGGGCGCGAGGATGCGCTGTCCGATCTCCTCCAGCAGGCGCGCACGGCGGCCGGACGCGGCGACGTGGCCAGGGCGGCGGCGCTGGTGCGCAGCGCGCGTGGTTTCGATGCCGGGCATGTCGATCTGCCGGCCACCCAGGAGGCGCTGAACAACGCGCTGGAGCGACGCCAGCGCGAGGGCGAGATCGCGCTGCGCCGGCAGAAGCTGGAGGTTGCGGCCGATGCATTCGCAGCGGTGCTTTCAGCGCTGCCCGACGATCCTGCCGCGCGCCGTGGCCAGCTGCAGGTCGCCGATGCGCAGCTCACGCGTGCGACGCGGCTGGCCGGCAACTTCCGCTTCGACGACGCAGCCCGGGCGCTTCAGGTGGCCCAATCGCTGGGCGCGTCCACGCGTTCGCTGGAGGCGGCCCGCCATGTGATCGAGCAGGCGCAACGCTCCCAGGCGGCATTGAAGACCCCGGCGGTGCCGAGGGCGCAGCGCGAACGCACACTGCGCCGTCTGCTCACGCGCCTGGAGGAGGCAGAGGGCCGTGGCAACTTCCTGGACCCGCCCGGACGCAGTGCTTACGACGCCCTGCGCGAGGCCCAGGGCGTCGCGCCGCAGGACCCGCGGGTGCGAGCCGCCGCGCAGCGCCTGCTGCCCGCAAGCCGGCAGTGCTTCGAAGATCGCCTGCGCGAGAACCGCGTGCTGGCGGCGGGGGCGTGTCTGGACGCCTGGCAGACGTTGTCGACCAATGATGCCGCCCAGGCCGCCGCGCGACGGCGGCTGGCACAGCGCTGGCTGGCCATCGGCAGCGAGCGCCTGGGCTCGGGCGACATCGCTTACGCGCAGCAGGCGCTCGAGCAGGCGCGGCGCTGGCAACCGGACCTGCCGGAATTACCGGCCTTCGCCGAGCGCCTGCGCAGCGCCGGCGGTGGCTCGGGCACTTAATCCAGGAACACCCGCTGCACGGTGGCGCGGGCCGCATCCAGCGAGAAATGATCCACGATGTTCTGCAGCCCGGCAGTCGAGAGCCGGCGCCACAGGGCCTCGTCCTGGTAAAGCCGCACCACGGCCTGCGCGAATGCCTCGGCATCATCGGCCACCAGCACATCTTCGCCATCGCGCAGGTGCATGCCTTCCACGCCACAGGTCGTGGCGACCACCGGCTGCCCATGCGCCATGCTGAGATTCACCTTGCCCTTCACGCCGGCACCGAAGCGCAGCGGCGCGACGGCGATGCGGATGCCATCCATGTAGGGCACCACGTCCGGCACGAACCCGTGGATCTCCACGCCCGGCTGGGTCGCGGCCAGCGCGCGCAGGGTGTCGGGCACGGCCGCGCCGATGCAGTGGAAACGGATGTCGGGCAGCTGTGCACGGATGCGCGCGAAGACGTCACCGATGAACCACTGCATGGCATCCAGGTTCGGCGGATGACGGAAGCCGCCGACGAACACCAGATCGCGCCGCTCGGCCCAGTCAGGGCCGGCGCCAGCAACCTCGTGCAGATTGGAGATCAGTTCCACGGTCGCGCCCGGGGCATCGACGCGCAGCTGCTCGCGCTCGGCAGCGCTGACCAGCACGGTCACATCAACCTCTTCCATCACCGCCAGCTCGCGTGCGCGGGTGCGCTCGGCATTGCGCAGCAGCCCGGCATCCCCGGCGATCTCCGCACCCCGGCGTTCGCGCAGGTAGTGCAGGTCGACGGTATCGAAGACGGTGCGGGCCTGGGGCGCACAGCTGCGCAGCAGCGGCAGGCACTCGTGGGCGACGTGGTAGCGGACCATCATCACCACATCGAAGCGGGCGCCGTTGGCGCGCAGCCACGGCGCCACACCGTCCAGGTAGGGGGCGTACCAGACCTCCACGCCAAGCGCCTGCAGCGCCTCGGTGGCGGTGCCGCCGTGCTCGCGCCGGGTCGGCACGAACACCACGTGGACCCCGGCTTCGAGCAGCATGCGGATCAGGTTGTACTGGCGTAGCGAGGCCGAGTCGCGGTCCGGCTGCGGCACTTCTTCATCCAGGATCAGGACCTGGCGCTGGGCACGGTGCAGCAGGGCTGGCGAGGGAACGCTGCCGACGGCGGGCTGCGCCCGCAGTGCGCCAGCCCACTTCGCCGCGAACACGCCGCGGTTGCGGACCTGGTAGGCCTTGATCCCGCTGCCGGTATCGGTGCCGTTGCTGGTGCCCTCGTCATGCACCACGCGGCTGGCCGGTTGCACCAGCACGCGGTGGCCGCTGGCGCGCACGGCGAAGGCCAGGTCGGTGTCTTCGTAATACGCCGGCTTGTAGCGCAGGTCGAAACCCCCGATCTCCTCCCACAGGGCGCGCGGGATCATCAGCGCGGCGCCGGAGCAGTAGTCGGCATCGCGCAGCGCGCTGTAGCGCGGATCTTCGGGCGATTCGAAACGGCCGTAGCTCCAGCCGCTGCCATCCTGGAAGATCACCCCGCCCGACTCCTGCAGGCGGCCGTCGGGGTAGAGCAGCTGTGAACCGACCAGGCCGGCGCGCGGCACCCGGGCGAAGGTGGCGAGCAGGGCATCCAGCCAGCCCGGCTGCGGCACCGTGTCATTGTTGAGCAGCACCACGTACTGGCCACGCGAACGCGCGACGCCATCGTTGCAGGCCTCGATGAAGCCGCCGTTGCTCGCGCGCACTTCATGGCGCAGGCCGCGGATCTGCGGCATCCAGGTGATCGTCTCGTCGCTGCTGCCGTCGTCCACCACCAGGATCTCGCAGGCGACCTGCGGCGGATGCGCGGCCAGTGCCCGCAGGCAGGCCAAGGTGTGCGCAGCGTGGTTGTAGACCGGAATGATGATGCTGACCACCGGGCGCTCGCTGGCGGGGACGGTGAACGGCGCGAACGCTGTGGCCTCCGGCAGGTACAGGGGCGCCCCGCGGGGCGCCGGCACGGCCTGGGTGTGGACCCGGATGCGCTGCCAGGTGGCGCGCCAGCCCCGGGTGCGCAGACTGGCCAGACTGCGACGGAACAGGCCGAGCATGCGGTTCAGGAAATAGCGAGCATCGGCCAAGGACATCGACATCCCGTTGCAACTCCAGCTTAAGCGGGGGAACCCGGGAGAACGCGCCGCTCGCAGTGGCTGCGTTAGACTCGCCGGAATCCATATTCTCGCATCCCCGTGCCCCGACGCTACGATTCCGACGACATCGACGAGTTCGACGACACCGAAAGCCGCGCCCCGCTGTGGCGGCGCCGGTTGATCACCTGGAGCATGGCGGCTGTCGCGCTGGGGCTGGGCTTCCTGATCCCCTATACGGTGTACCTGAACCAACAGGTCACCCAGCGCTTCGGTGAGCTGCGCTGGCAGATTCCCACGCGCGTCTATGCGCGGCCGTTGCCGCTGGCGCCCGGCGTGGCGATGGATGCGGCCACGCTCAAGACCGAGCTGGCGGCCTCGGCCTACCGCGATGACGGGATCGGCAAATCACCGGCCACGTACACGCAGGAGGGGGGGCGTTTCGTCATCTCCAGCCGTGGCTACAACGACGTCGATGGCCGGGTCGCCCCGCGCCGCGTCGAGCTGAGCCTGTCCGGCGGGTCGATCGCTTCGCTGCGTGACCCCGACACCCGCAAGGCGCTGAAGGCCGCGCGTCTGGATCCGGCCCGTATCGCCACGCTGTATGGCCAGAAGCAGGAAGAGCGCCGGCTGGTACGGATCGAAGAGACCCCCGAGCTGCTGGTCACCGGCCTGCAGGCGGTGGAGGACAAGGACTTCAACCGGCACCACGGCATCGACCTGAGCGGCATCGCCCGTGCGATCTGGGTGACCGTGCGTTCTGGTGGCCAGAGCCGCCAGGGCGCCTCGACCCTGACCCAGCAGCTGGCCCGAAGCGGCCTGCTCGGGATCGGCAAAGAGCAGACCGTCACCCGCAAGTTCAATGAGGTGCTGTACGCGCTGATCATGGAAGCGCGCTACGACAAGCGCACCATCCTGGAGGCCTACCTCAACCAGGTCTACCTGGGCCAGCGTGGCAGCCAGGCCATCCACGGCATGTCCTCGGGTGCGGAGTTCTGGTTCGGGCGTGATCTGGCCTCGCTCAACACCGAGCACGTCGCGTTGCTGATCGGCCTGGTCAAGGGCCCGTCCTATTACGATCCGCGCCGCAATCCCGAGCGCGCGCTGGATCGCCGCAACTTCGTGCTGGGCAAGCTGCGCGACGCCAACCTGATCGACGATGCCGAGTACAAGCGTGCGGTCGATGCGCCGCTGGGCGTACCCAAGACCCCGGGCCTGATCGCGGCCAACCGTTTCCCGGCCTATGTCGATCTGGTCCGTCGCCAGCTCGGCCACGATTACCCCGAGTCGGTGCTGCAGGGCGCCGGCCTGAGCGTGATGACCGGCATGGCGCCCTCGGCGCAGGCCTATGCCGAAGGTGCGGTCACCAAGACGATCAAATCAATGGAAAGCAAGCGCCGTCCCGCGTTGCAGGCTGGCCTGGTGCTGACCGACGTGCACAACGGTGATGTGCTGGCCGTGGTCGGCAGCCGTGACGTGTCCGAACCGGGCTTCAACCGGGCCATCGAGGCGCAGCGCCCGGTCGGCTCGCTGCTCAAGCCGTTCGTGTATCTGCTGGCGCTGGCGCAGCCGGACCGCTACTCGCTGTCCAGCTGGGTCGATGATTCGCCGGTGACGGTGCAGCTCAGCCGAGGCAAGCAGTGGTCGCCCGGCAACGCGGACAACCGCAGCCACGGCACGGTCCGCCTGATCGATGCGCTGGCCCATTCCTACAACCAGGCCACGGTCCGGGTAGGCATGCAGGTCGGCCCGGAGCGGGTCACGCAGTTGATCCACGTCCTGGCCGGCATCAAGGCCGAGCCCAATCCCGCGGTGATCCTGGGCTCCACGGATCAAAGCCCGTATGCGATGGCCCAGCTGTATCAGTTCCTGGCCTCCGGGGGCGAGATCCAGCCGCTGCACGCGGTGCGTGGCGTGCTCGATCCGCAGGGCAAGTTGATGAAGCGCTACGACAAGACCCCGGCGCCGGCGCAGGAAGGTGACTCGATTGCCGCCAACCTGATCAGCATCGGTCTGCAGCAGGTCGTGGCCAGCGGTACCGCGCAGCGCCTCAACGCCGATGGCCTGGGCCGCCTGCAGCCGGCGGGCAAGACCGGCACCACCAACGACGGCCGCGACAGCTGGTACGCCGGCTACACCGGTGACCATCTGGCCGTGATCTGGATGGGCAATGACCAGAACGAACAGGCCGGGCTGTATGGCGCGACCGGGTCGATGCGGGTCTGGTCGGGCATTTTCCAGCGCCTGCCCAGTTCGCCGCTGAAGGTCAGCAACAAGGGCCTGGACTGGCAGTACGTGGAGGCCAGCGGCACGGCCACCACCGATGAAGCCTGCCCGGGCGCGCGTCGCTTCCCGTTCGTGGTCGGCTACACCCCGGCCTATGTACCGTGCACCGCGCCGAGCGCCTTGCCGGAACGCGAGGGCGGCGAACAGAGTGAAGGCGGTGGCTGGCGCAGCTGGTTCGGCCTGGAGAAAAAGCCGGAGCCCGCCCCCGAACCGGCGCAGAATGCACCGGCCGCCACCCCCGCGCGTCAACCCTGATCGAGGCCTGCCTGCATGACCACCCGTTTCCTGATCCGTTCCGCGTCGCTTGCCACGCTGTGCCTCGCGCTGGCGGCCTGCGTCACTCCGCCGCCGGTGGTGAAGGCGCCGGTCGACACCACCACGCCGGCCCAGCGCCTGGCCGCCGTGGATGCCGCTGCGGGCAATGACGACAAAGAGCTGGCCGTGCAGCCGCTGCGCGACAGCGAGGTGGAAGACCTGCGCCAGGCCGCGCATGCCCGTCGCCAGGCCAACGACCTGACCGGCGCTGCGGCGGCGCTGGATCAGGCGCTGGCGATCATGGCCTCGGACCCGTCGGTGCTCCAGGACCGGGCCGAGATCGCCCTGTTGCAGGGCGACTGGGCAGCAGCGGAAACCTTCGCCCGCAAGTCGGTTGAACTCGGTTCCGAGACCGGCCCGCTGTGCCGTCGCCATTGGGCGACGATCGAGCAGGCGCGTCTGGCCCGCGGTGAAAAAGAAAACGCGGCCTCGGCGCATGCACAGCTGGACGGCTGCACGGTGCCGGGGATCATGCGTTACTGATGTGGGCGATGCAGTCGGATGCGTGACGGCGTAGCGCCGGGCATCGGTCGGCACCCTTTATCATGGCGTCATGTCCCAACTTGCCCACGCCAGCCGCGATGCCCTCAGTGAGGGCGGTGCGCTCGCCAGCCAGCTCGATGCCTTCGTTCCGCGCCCGGCCCAGCTGCGCCTGACCGCGGCGATCGCCGAAGCGTTCGACCAGCGCGACGTGCTGCTGGCCGAGGCCGGCACCGGCACCGGCAAGACCTATGCGTACCTGGTGCCCGCGCTGCTGTCCGGGCTGAAGACCATCATCTCCACCGGTACCCGCGCGCTGCAGGATCAGCTGTATCACCGCGATCTGCCGCGCGTGCGGGCCGCGCTCGGTGTGGGCCACAGCAGTGCGCTGCTGAAGGGGCGCGCCAATTATCTGTGCCGCTATCGGCTGCAGCAGGCCCGGGGCGAACCCCGTTTCAGTTCCCCTGAGCAGGTCGCGCAGTTCCAGCGCATCCTGGTTTGGGCCGGACGCACGAAGTACGGCGACATGGCCGAGCTGGAGGCCTTGCCGGAGGATTCGCCGCTGTACCCGATGGTGACCTCCACCATCGATAACTGCCTGGGCACCGAATGCCCCTTCTGGGATGACTGCTTCGTCGTGCAGGCACGGCAGCGGGCGCAGGCGGCCGACGTGGTGGTGGTCAACCACCACCTGCTGCTGGCCGATCTGGCGCTCAAGCAGGAAGGCTTCGGCGAGATCCTGCCGGGCGCGCAGGCGTTCGTGATCGACGAGGCGCACCAGTTGCCGGAACTGGCGGCCAACTTCTTCGGCGAAGGCTTCGGCATGCGCCCGTGGCAGGAGCTCGCACGCGACTGCCTGGCCGAGAGCCGCAGCGTGGCAGGTGCACAGGCGGCCCTGCAGGAGCCCGCGGCCGCGCTGGAGCAGACCCTGCGCGATCTGCGCGTGGCGATGGATGGCCTGCCGCCGCGCGGCACCCAGTGGCGCGCGCTGACCGTGCCGCAGGTGCGCGATGGCTTCGATGCGGCGATGAGTACGCTGGTGCAGCTGCGTGATGCGCTGGCCGGGGTGCGCGAGGCGTCGCCCGGCCTGGACGCCTGCCATGCGCGCGCCATGGAAGCGGTCTCGCGGTTGTCGCGCTGGCTGGGCGACGATGCGCCGATGCTGGATTTCGATACCGACCCGGATGAGGCGCCGCCGCCAGCGGAGGTGCTCTGGTATGAACTGACGCCGCGCGGTTTCCGCTGCCAGCGCACGCCGATGGATGTGTCCGGTCCGCTGCGCGAGCATCGGCAGCGCTCGATGGCGGCCTGGGTGTTTACGTCGGCGACGCTGACCGTGGACGGGGGTTTCGAGCATATTTCCCAGCGGCTGGGCCTGGATGATCCGGTCAGCCTGCTGCAGCCCAGCCCCTTCGACTGGGCCCAGCAGGCGCTGTGCTATCTGCCGACCGATCTGCCCGATCCGGCCGCGCGCGGCTTCGGCACCGCGTTGATCCGCGCGCTGACGCCGGTGCTGGAGGCCTCGCACGGCCGTGCGTTCCTGTTGTTCGCTTCGCACCGCGCACTGCGCGAAGCGGCCGAGGCCCTGCGCGATGCACCGTGGCCGCTGTTCGTGCAGGGCGAGGCGCCGCGCGCGACCCTGCTGCAGCGCTTCCGTGAATCGGGCAACGGCGTCCTGCTGGGCTCGGCCAGTTTCCGCGAGGGCGTGGACGTGGTCGGCGATGCACTGAGCGTGGTGGTGATCGACAAGCTGCCGTTCGCCGCCCCGGATGACCCGGTGTTCGAAGCGCGGCTGGATGCGATCCGCCGCGACGGCGGCAACCCGTTCCGCGATGAGCAGCTGCCGCAGGCCGTGATCGCGCTCAAACAGGGCGTGGGCCGCCTGATCCGCAGCGAGACCGATCGCGGTGTACTGGTGCTGTGCGATCCGCGCCTGCTCAGCCGCAGCTATGGCCGGATTTTCCTGGATTCACTGCCGCCGTTCCGACGTACCCGTTCGCTGACCGATGTACAGGCCTTCTTTGCGCCACAATGGTCCCTCGCTGACCCCGCACCCGTCGCCGCGTCTGCTTCACCACAGCCCGTGCAACGGCTGCCGTCCACCGATGACTTCCCCACTTCCCTGTTCTGACCGCCATGAAGCTGCTCGCCTTTGAAACCGCCACCGAAGCCTGTTCCGTTGCCCTGTACGTGGATGGGCAGGTCACTGAGCGCTTCGAGATCGCCCCACGCCGCCACGCTGAACTCAGCCTGCCCTGGGCCGAGGCGCTGCTGGCCGAGGCGGGGGTGGCCCGTTCGCAGCTGGATGCGATCGCATTGGGGCGGGGGCCGGGCGCGTTCACCGGCGTGCGGCTTGCGATCGCCATCGCCCAGGGGATCGCCCTGGCGCTGGACCGCCCGTTGATCGCGGTCTCCACCCTGCAGGCGCTGGCGCTGCGCGCGCCGGCCGAAGCCGATCATGTACTGGCCAGCATCGACGCACGCATGGGCGAGGTCTATGCCGCACGCCACATCCGCGTGGACGGGCAGTGGCAGCTGCAGGGCGAGGAGAGCGTGTGCGCGCCGGGGCAGGTGGTGTTGCCTGAGGGCACGCGCTGGTTCGGCGTGGGGACTGGCTTCGGCGCGGCCGACGGCGTGCTGGCGACGCGGTTGGCCGATCAAATGACCGGCGTGGATGCGCTGGCATTGCCGCGCGCGGCGGATGTGCTGGCGCTGGCGGTACCGGCGTTCGAGCGCGGCGAGGGCATGGCACCGGAGCTGGTGGAGCCGGCCTATCTGCGCAACAACGTGGCGCTGACCCTGGTGGAACAGCAGGCGGCGCGGGCGGCCAAGGCCGCCCGGTAGAGCCGACCGTTGGTCGGCTATCGCCCCCTCAGCGGTCGTCGCGCAGCTCGCCGCCGGGCAGGAACACCCAGGTGCGGGTCACCTGCAGGATGTCGATCGCATCCTCGGTCTTGGGCAGCGGCGGGAACGGCTGGGCAAGCGTGATCACGCGCAGCGCGGTTTCATCCAGCAACGGCGTGCCGCTGGACTGCAGGATGCGGGCACTTTCGACGGTGCCATCGCGGCGCACACCGACGGTGATCACCACCTGGCCACCGAGCCGGCGGGCGCGCGCCTCATCGGGGTAGTTCAGGTTGCCGACGCGCTCGGCGCGATCGACCCACGCGCGCAGATAATTGGCATAGGCGTATTCGCGGGTACTGGCCGAGACGAACTTGCGGTTCGGGCGTTTGGCGTACTGGGCCGAGCGCAGGTGCACTTCGGCGGCCAACCGCGCCATCTCCACATCGCGCTGCTCGCGGGCCGTCATCGGTGCATCCGGGCGGGGGTGCTCGGGCAGCGGCTGTGGCTGCGCCTCGGCGATGGTGTCGGCGCCATTGCGGCTGTTGACCACGCGGGTCTGCGGGGGCGGCACGCTGGCCGCCTCCTGGCGCTGCTGCGGGACCGGTGACAGCCCGGCCTGCGCCTGGGGCACGATTCCGGCCTGGTTGTCGCGCGGGCGCTGGGCCTTGTCGTGGTCGCCACCGCCCTGCTGATTGGCCTGGGCCAGGAAATCGGCCTGCTTGGGTGTCAGTGGGGTCTGGGTCTGGCTGAAGATCACATCCAGCGTGGGCACCAGCGGCGCGCTGTCACTGACCGCGAAGCCGACCCCCAGCAGCAGCAACGCGTGCACGAGCACGGACAGCGTCAGGGTCGCGCCCAGCCGCTGGGATTCGCGCGCCTGCCACGTCGGGGCCGGGACGACGCTGGCGCTCATCGCGGCAGGCTGGCCTCGATCGCATCGAACAGAGTGCCGGCGATGTTCAGTCCGAACTGGGCGTCGAGCTCGCGCACGCAGGTCGGGCTGGTGACGTTCACTTCGGTGAGGTAATCGCCGATCACATCCAGGCCGACGAAGCGCATGCCGCGCCGCTTCATCTCCGGTCCGACCTGGGCGGCGATCCAGCGGTCGCGTTCGCTCAGCGGGCGGCCTTCGCCACGGCCACCGGCGGCCAGGTTGCCGCGGAACTCATCGCCCTGCGGAATCCGCGCCAGGCAGTAGTCCACCGGCTCGCCATCGACCAGCAGGATGCGCTTGTCGCCAGCGGTGATGTCCGGGATGAACTTCTGCGCCAGGGCCAGCGTGCGCTCGCCATCGGTCAGGGTTTCCAGGATCACGTTGAGGTTGGGATCACCGGTGCCGCTGCGGAAGATCGAGCGCCCGCCCATGCCGTCCAGCGGCTTGAGCACCGCCTGGCCATGTTCGAGCACGAAGGCCTTCAGGTCCGCATTGCGGCGACTGACCAGGGTCGGCGGGCAGCACTGCGGGAACAGCAGGGCGGCCAGCTTCTCGTTGTAGTCGCGCAGGCCCTGGGGGTCGTTGACCACCATCGCACCGGCCTGCTGGGCGACGCTGAGTACGTGGGTGTCGTAGATGAATTCGGCATCCACCGGCGGGTCCTTGCGCATCAGCACCACCTGGCCGGGGCCGAACACGGTCTGGCTGAACTCGCCCAGGGTGAACCAGTCGTTCTTGTCCTCGCGCACCTGCAGCGGGGCGGTGCGGGCGATGGCCTGGCCGTCGCGCAGGGCCAGCCCGCCGGGGCTGACGTAGTGCAGGGCATGGCCGCGGCGCTGGGCTTCCAGCAGCATCGCGAAGGTGGTGTCCTTGGCAATCTTGATATGGGCGATGGGGTCCATCACCACGATGACATTCAACGGCATGGTCGCAACCTGGCGGGCAGGCCGATGATGGTAGCGACAATGGGTCCTCAATGCCTGCCCGGGGGCGCGGAACGCAGTGTCCGGCCGGGCGGGCGCCGCCCCGGGTTTGCGCAAACGGCCCGGGCCGGGCGCTCGCCGGGCCGCTGGCACCGGGGCCGCGGTGGGTGTGCTTGAAGCGCGCGCCGGTATTGGGATATAGATACGCTTTCGCAGCGACGCCGGGGATCAGGCAAGCGTCGCGCGCTTGGGGAAAGGTAATGACTGAATACATGGCTGCGGGTGGGGAACTCGCAGGGCTGCGCGTGATGGTCATCGATGATTCGAAGACCATCCGCAGAACCGCGGAAACCCTGCTGAAGCGGGAAGGCTGCGAAGTGGTGACCGCGACCGATGGGTTCGAGGCATTGGCCAAGATCGCCGATCAACAGCCGCAGATCATCTTCGTGGACATCATGATGCCGCGGCTGGACGGGTATCAGACCTGTGCGCTGATCAAGGGCAACCAGCTGTTCAAGTCCACGCCGGTGATCATGCTGTCCTCCAAGGACGGCCTGTTCGACAAGGCGCGCGGCCGCATCGTCGGCTCGGAGCAGTACCTGACCAAGCCATTCACGCGTGAAGAACTGCTGGGTGCCATCCGCACATACGTCAACGCCTGACCAGGGGGGAAAGGCACAATGGCTCGAATCGTACTGATCGAGGATTCACCGACCGACCGTGCGGTGTTCACGCAGTGGTTGACCAAGGCCGGTCATGAAGTCCTGGAAGCGGACAACGCCGAGGACGGGCTCAAGCTCGTGCGCGAGCAGTCGCCGCAGCTGGTGCTGATGGACGTGGTCCTGCCGGGCATGAGTGGCTTCCAGGCGACCCGTGCGATGGCGCGCGACGCGGCCATCAAGCACATTCCGGTGGTCATCGTGAGCACCAAGGCGATGGAAACCGACAAGGCATGGGGGCTGCGCCAGGGGGCGGCCGACTACATCGTCAAGCCGCCGCGCGAGGAGGAACTGATCGCGCGGATCAACCAGTTGGTGGTCTGATGCGTTCTCCTTTCGACATCCTCCAGGCCTACGAGCGACGCAGCCTGGCCCATGCGGTGCAGCTGCCCGAGCGGCAGTTCTCGCAGGACCTGTGGCGAGGCGTCGGCTATCGCGTGGGCAAGCGCCGGCTGGTCTCGGATTTCCGCGAAGTGGTGGAAATCGTCCCGATGCCGCCGATCACCCCGGTGCCCGGCGCACAGCCGTGGCTGCTGGGCGTGGGCAACCTGCGCGGCAACCTGTTCCCGGTGGTGGACCTGAAGTTCTTCCTGGAAGGCGAGCGCACCGTGCAGCAGGAGGGTCAGCGCGTGCTGATCATGCGCCAGGCCGGCGGCGACGTGGCATTGACCATCGATGAACTGTTCGGCCAGCGCAGCTTCGAGCTGGACCAGGACATCGTCGCCGGCGATCTGGCCACCGGCCGCTATGCGCACTTCATCGACCGTGCGTTCCACGGCGATGGCCATGACTGGGGCGTGTTCTCGCTGTCGCTGCTGTCGCGTACCCCCGAATTCAGGCAGGCCGCGGCCTGACCGCAGGCGCCTGTCTCTCCGCATTGAAGATCGAGGTTGAACGATGAGTACTGCTTCGGAATCCGCCAAGGCCGGCAAGCTCGGCTCGGTGGGCACCAATTTCTGGCTCGGCCTGCTGGCCGTGTCGATGATCGTGTTCGGCGTCAACACCGGCGTGGCGACCTGGCAGGGCAGTCGCCTGGCCAGTGCGAGCACCGATGCGGCGAACCTGCAGGTGCTCTCGCAGCAGCTGGCCAACCAGGGCCGTGAGGCGGTCTCGGGCAACGCGCAGGCGTTCACCGCGTTCAAGCTGACCAAGAGCGACATCGAAAGTACCGTCAGTGGGCTGCAGGGCCGCTACGGCACCGAGACCAATGTCGCCGGGCCGCTGAACACGCTGATCCAGACCTGGGAGCCGCTCGGCAAGAGCGCCGGCCAGCTGGTCGCCAGCGAACCGGCCGTGCTGGCCCTGGCCGGCAACGCGAACAACTTCGTCAACGGCGTGCCCGCCCTGCAGGCACAGCTGAACGAAGTGGTCCGCGCGATGTCGGCCAGTGGCGCGCCGTCCTCGCAGGTCTACAACGCCCTGCAGCAGGTCGTGGTGGTCGGCTCGATGGCCCGCCGTGTGACAGAAATGCGCGCCGGTGGTGCCAATGCGGCTGCCGCGGGCGACGCGCTCGCCCGCGACTCGGTGGTCTTCACCCAGGTGCTCGATGCGCTGCGCAACGGCAACGAGGAACTGGGCATTGCCGCGGTCCGCAACGGTCCGGCGCTGGCCGCGCTGGAGCAGTCGCAGAAGCAGTGGGACACCATGAAGCAGGATGCCGACGCCATCCTGGCCAGCTCGCGCCAGCTGTTCGCCGCGCAGTCCTCGGCCGCGGCCCTCACCGGCGGTTCGGCAGACATGCTGCGCGACAGCAAGAAGCTGTTCGAAGCCTTCTCTTCGTTCGGCTCGCTGCGCGATACCCGCCTGTTCCCCAACTTCTGGCTGGGCGTGGCGTCGGGTGCGTTGTCGCTGATCGCCATCATCGGCTTCGTCGGCAGCACGGTGCGCAGCCGCTCGCGCGAACAGGAACTGCGGTACCAGACCCAGGTGGAATACAACAGCCGCAACCAGCAGGCCATCATGCGGCTACTGGACGAAATCAGCTCTCTGGGTGAAGGCGACCTGACGGTGAAGGCCTCGGTGACCGAGGACATGACCGGTGCCATCGCCGACGCCATCAACTACGCCGTGGATGAGCTGCGCCACCTGGTGACCACGATCAACGACACCTCGGCCAAGGTCGCCGTGTCGACCCAGGAAACCCAGGCTACCGCGATGCAGCTGGCCGAAGCGGCCGGCCACCAGGCCAACCAGATCACCTCGGCCTCCGACCGTATCGGCGAAATCGCCTCGAGCATCGAGCAGGTGTCGCGCAACTCGGCCGAGTCGGCCGACGTGGCGCAGCGCTCGGTGATCATCGCCGCCGAAGGTGCCGGCGTGGTGCGTGAAACGATCCAGGGCATGGACCAGATCCGCGACCAGATCCAGGAAACCTCCAAGCGCATCAAGCGCCTGGGCGAGTCCTCGCAGGAAATCGGCTCGATCGTGGAACTGATCAACGACATTTCCGAGCAGACCAACATCCTGGCGTTGAACGCCGCGGTGCAGGCGGCTTCGGCCGGTGAGGCCGGTCGCGGTTTCGCGGTGGTGGCCGACGAAGTGCAGCGGCTGGCAGAGCGCACCTCCGGTGCGACCCGACGGATCGAAAACCTGGTGCAGGCCATTCAGGCCGATACCAACGAGGCGGTCAGCTCGATGGAGCAGACCACCGCCGAAGTGGTCTCCGGTGCACGCCTGGCCGAAGACGCCGGTACCGCGCTGACCGAAATCGAGCGCGTCTCCAACGCGTTGAACAACCTCATCAAGAACATCTCGATCGCTGCCCAGCAGCAGTCGGCCGCGGCATCGGACATCACCCGCACCATGGGCGTGATCCGTCAGATTACCGGCCAGACCTCGCAGGGCGCGGGACAGACCGCCGAGTCGATCGGCCACCTGGCACAGCTGGCGGCCGACCTGCGCCGCTCGGTCGCCGACTTCAAGCTGCCGGCGTGAGCCGCGGGCAGGGCGGAGAGGGAAGGAACAAGCAGATGATGCATCGCGAGAAATCACCGCACGCCATGTGCGCCGAGCTGCCGGGAGACCTGGCATGAGCACGCTGCGCGATGCCATGAGCCACGCTGCGCTGGGCTGGGTCAAGCCGGAGCTGGACGAGACCCTGCGCCAGGTGCGCAACGAGGTCGAGTACTACGTGGAAGACCCTGCCGATGGCAGCCGGATGCGCTTCTGCGCCGGCTACCTGCACCAGGTGCAGGGCACCCTGCGGATGGTCGAGCTGTATGCCCCGGCGATGGTGGCCGAGGAGCTGGAGCAGTTGGCCAATGCGATCGGTGCCGGTGAGGTGCCCGACCGTGATGAAGCCTGCGCCACGTTGATGCGTGGCAGCGTACTGCTGCCCGATTACCTGGAGCGCCTGCAGAACGGTCACCGCGATATTCCGATCGTGCTGCTGCCGCTGCTCAATGACATCCGGTCGGCCCGCGCCGCCCCGGGCATCAACGAGAGCGTGCTGTTCGCCTTCGCGCCGGACAGCGCGAGCGCCACCGAAGCCGAGCTGGATCACGCGCGCGGCAGCCTGAGCGGGCGCAACCGCGAACTGCTCGATACGGTCGGCAACGCGGTCAAGGAAGAACTGCTGCGCATCAAGGATGCGCTGGACCTGCACCTGCGTACCGGTGGCGAGCCGGTGCAGCTGCAGACCCAGGTCAACGAGCTGGGCGCGGTGGCCGATACGCTGGGCATGATGGGCCTAGGCGTCGCCCGCGGCGTGGTCGTACAGCAGCGCGATGCGCTGCGCGAAGTGGTCGAGGGCGTGCAGCAGATCGATGAAACGCTGCTGCTGGATATCGCCGGCGCGCTGCTTTACGTGGATGCCTCGCTGGATGACCAGGTCGCCCATCTGGGCGCCGGCGGCAGCGGCGAGGACGATCCGAGCGCGGTGGAGAACCGGCGCACAGTGGAGGTGCTGGCGCATGAAGCCATCGCCAACTTCGCTGCGGCGCGCGAGCATTTCGTCGCCTTCATCGAAACCAACTGGAACCACCAGCAGCTGCAGGAAGTACCGCGCCTGCTCGGCGAGGTCGCCGGTGCCCTGCGCATGCTGGATCTGTCGGTTCCGGCCGATTACCTGCAGGGCGTGCGCCAGTACATCGCCGTTGAACTGCTCGGCAAGCAGCGCGTGCCCAGCGGGCGCCAGCTGGACACCCTGGCCGACGCCATGGCCAGCCTGGAGTATTACCTCGAGGCCCTGCGCGAACGTCGCCCGGGCCGCGATGACATTCTGGACATCACCCGCAGCAGCCTGGAAACCCTGCGTTACTGGCCGCTGCCGGCTGCCAACCAGCCGACCCCCGATACCGGACCGGAGTCGTTGCCGGTCGCGGCCGAACCCATCGAGCTCACGCCGTGGGACACGCCTGCACCCGAGCCGATCAAGCTCGGCGTCACCGCCGACATCCCGCGCCCGGCCAACCTGCCGCCGCCGCTGCCGGACTTCACCTTCGATCCGCCGCCGGCGATCACCGCCCCCCTGCCCATGGCACCCGTGGCGCTGGTGTTCGACGCCTCCACCGCCCCGGTCGCCGCCGATGCGCCGCAGTGGACGCTGGCCAGCCATGACGATGTGGACGAACTGCCTACGTTTGCCCATTTCGATCCGGTCATTGCCGACGTGCCGGCCGGCGCCGCGTGGGACGTCGCGCCGCTGCCCTCCGTGCACGCCGATGCTGCGCAAGATGAGGTGGATGTGGCGACGCCGGAGCGTGCGCCCGAGGTTTCGGACGTGTCGCTGGAGATGCCGGCCTTCGTGGCCACGGGCGCCGGGTTCGATCCGGTGGCCGCCGAGCACGAGATGCTGGAGCTGAGCGACGAGCCGATCGAATTCACCTTCGATGAGGACCTGCGCAACGCCGACGACGTGGTGTCGCTTCAGATCGATGACAGCGACAGCGACACCGACACCGACACCGATAGCGTTGCTGCGCAGACGGCCGCGTCCAGCCCGTTCGCGCAGCGCGCGGTGGATGTGGAGGCCCTGCCGACGTTTCTGCAGGAGATTCCGGTGGCCTCGGCGGACGACGGTGTCGCCGAGCCGATCGAGGCGTTCATCGATGGCACCGACACGGTGCCGCAGGCCGCGGCAGATGCCGCGCTGCCGCCGCCCGCCGTGCAGGATGCGGTCATCCGCCGTATCGAGCTGGACGACGCATCCACCCGCTTCCTGGCCGAACTGGACGCCGCCGCCGCGCAGTTCCGCCCGGAAGGGGCCGACACCGGTACCGTGCCGGCCGCGTCTGCACCGGCAAGCCCGGCAGTGGCCGTGGCCGCCGACGACACCAGCATCGAGGCCGGCTTCGAGGACGATGGCGAGAACATCGACCAGGACATCCGCGAGGTCTTTATCGAAGAGTTCGACGAAGAACTGGTGAACCTGGGCAACCTGCTCCCGGCCTGGCGCATCGCGCCGGACAACCTGGACCGCCTGCGCCCGATCCGCCGCGTGTTCCATACCCTCAAGGGCAGTGGCCGGCTGGTCGGTGCGCGTACGTTGGGCGAGTTCAGCTGGAAGATCGAGGGCATGCTCAACCGCGTGCTCGACGGCAGCCGTCCGGCCTCGCCGGCCGTGGTCGCCCTGGTCGGCCAAGCCTACGAGGTGCTGCCGCAGCTCAACGCCGCGCTGCGCGATGGCAGCCGTGTCACCGCCGATCTGCAGGCCATGCAGGCCATCGCCGATCGTGTGGCCGCGGGTGAGGAGACCTTCCATGTGCCGCTGCAGCGTGCGGCTGCAGCGCCCGTGGCGATGGCCGTGGACAGTGGGACGACTGACGCTGCGCCGATGATCGAGAGCACACCGGCCAATATCGACAGTGTGCTGCGCGAGATCCTGGAAGCCGAGGTCGAGGTCCATCAGGCGACGCTGCAGGCGTGGCTGGATGCCGCCACCGATGCACCGCAGCCAGTGACCGACGGGCTGCTGCGCGCCGTGCACACCATGAACGGCGCCTTCGCCATGACCGACGTGCCGGAGATCACGGCGGTCACCGGTGCGGCGGAAAGCTACATCAAGCGTTCCCTGGCCGCCGATGTACTGCCCAGCGCGGCAGGTATGGACGCGCTGGCCGAGACCTGCATCGCGATCACCACCACCATGGCGGCACTGCAGGACGAGGCGCCGCGGGTGCCGGTGCAGAACGCATTGGCGGCCCGCCTGGTTGCCCTGGCCGATACGTTGCCGGAAGCGCGCTGGCCGGCACTGGTCGAGGACGATCTGGACCTTGTGGATGACGAACCGTACGCCGAGGCGACTGAAGCGGCAGATGCGGGAGCATTCAACGAAGCGGCGGCTGCAGATGCCGTGGAAGCGGCTGCCATCGACGTGGATACAGTCGAGGGCAGGGCAGCAGACGCGGATACGGTTGAAGCGGTTGAAGCAGTCGAAGCCGTCGAAGCGGTTGAGGCCGTTGAGGCATACGACGTCGTCGAAGCAGCAGATGCGCACGACGCTACGGTTACCGACGAGCAGCAGGCCGGGATCGATGCCGATGGCCTGAGCGTGATCGAGCCCGGTCGCGCGGTCGCTGTGGCCGACGACGATGCCCTCATCGCCATGGAGCTGACGGGCACGGACGACCTGTCCGCCTATTTTGATGCCGAGCTGCCGGACACCGCGCGCGAAGCAGATGCGCTGGCGTCGCCGGACGTCGCGGCCGACGCGGATCTGGCGTCTGTGCATGCAGGCCTGGAAGCAGTCGAGCTGACCTCGGCCGAGGATCTCTCACGTTACTTCGATCATTTCGCCGAGCCGGTCACGCCGGAACGTCCGGTCGACGTCGGCGCTGAAACCGCCTCCGCCTCCAACACGGATACGGATACGGATACGGACACGGACACGGACGCCAGGGCCGAAGCCGAAGGCGTCGCAGACACCGCGACCGACACCCGGTCCGGCGTGGAAGCGGCGACCGTGGACGTCGCCGACGGTCCGGCCGCTGATGTCGATGCCCATGCCCATGCCGTTGAGCAGGACAGCGACTATGCGGTCGCTGTCGATGACGCGGCCAACGACAGCGGGAGCGACACCGATCCGGACAGCGAGGAAGATGCGCACGCGCTGGATGAGGTCCTGCCGCCGCCGCCGGCCTTTGGCGAGGTGGTGGACGCCCAGCAGGCGGTGGATGACGGTTTGACCGTCGTCGATGCGCCGGATGCCTCCGATACCGGCGTGCTCGGTCTGGACGCCACGGATGAGAACACCGGCGAAGCCGATGCGTTCGCCGAGGCGATCGAGGCCACGGCGCCCGATGTCTCCGCCGACGCGGCCACCCCGGCGCGCTTCTTCGAACTGGAGGACGCACCCGCTGCAACCTTCACGACCGCCCCGGAAGCCGATGATGTCCGCCCCGTGGACGCCACCGACAGCGACGACCTCGCGCCGGGCGATGCGCTCGATTTCACCCTGCTCGACCAGGAGCTGGTCGATATCTTCGTGGAAGAGGGCAAGGACCTGCTCGACCACTGCGATGGCCTGATCAGCGAACTGCGTGCCGCGCCCCAGGACCGCGACGTGATCGCCGGCCTGCAGCGCGACCTGCATACCCTCAAGGGGGGCGCGCGCATGGCCGGGATCAATCCGATCGGCGATCTTGGCCACGGCATTGAATCGCTGCTGGAAGCCGTCGCGGCCAACCGCACCGATATCGACCGCAGCGACGTGCATCTGCTGGAGCGCGGGTTTGATCGCCTGCACCAGCTGCTGACCCGAACCGGGCAGCACCGCACCGTGGCGATGCCCGACGACCTGATCGCCGCGTTCGAGCAGCGTACCCAGGGCCGTGTCGAGCCGGAACAGATCGAGACCGCCGAGCCGCCGCTTGCGTCCGGCGATGCCAAGGTCGAGGCCGCCATCGCCGCGCTCGTGGCGGCGCCGCTGTCGGCACCGGTCCCGCTGGAAACCGTCAGCGAGGAAGATGGTCTGCCGCGGCCGCAGCAGGAACAGGTGCGCGTGCGCGCCGATCTGCTCGACCGCCTGGTCAACCACGCCGGTGAAGTAGCGATCTACCGTTCGCGTCTGGAGCAGCAGCTCGGTGCCTTCCGGGGTGCCATGGGCGAACTGGACCGTACCAATGCCCGTCTGCGCGATCAGCTGCGTCGCCTTGATCTGGAAACCGAAGCGCAGATCGTGGCGCGCTATCAGCGTGAGCAGGACCAGGCCGATCACAAATTCGACCCGCTGGAACTGGACCGCTTCTCCACGCTGCAGCAGCTCAGCCGCGCGCTGAACGAGTCCGCGGCTGACTTGGGCGGTCTGCAGGGCGTGCTGGACGATCTGTCGCGCCAGTACGACGTGCTGCTGCAACAGCAGTCGCGCGTCAGTTCGGAGCTGCAGGACGGCCTGATGCGCGCGCGCATGGTGCCGTTCGATGGTCTCGTGCCACGCCTGCGCCGGGTCGTGCGCCAGGCCGGCCAGGACACCGGCAAGCAGGTTCACGTCACCCTCGAAGGGACCCACGGCGAACTGGATCGCAACGTGCTCGACCGCATGGTCGCGCCGTTGGAACACATGCTGCGCAACTCAGTGGCGCATGGTCTGGAAACCCCGGAACAGCGCGGGGCCGCGGGCAAGCCGGAGGAGGGCGAAATCGCCATCCGCCTGCGTCGCGAAGGCTCGGAAATCGTGCTGGAAGTGGCCGACGATGGCGCCGGGCTGGACCGCGAGGCGATCCGTCGCCGCGCCGAACAGCGTGGCCTGATCGCCGCCGATGCCGTGCTCGGCGATGCCGAACTGGATGCGATGATCTTCTCGCCCGGCTTCAGCACCGCCGACCAGGTCAGCCAGCTGGCCGGCCGTGGCGTGGGCATGGACGTGGTCCACAACGAAGTGCGCCAGCTGGGTGGTTCGGTGGACATCCACTCGGTCAGCGGCCAGGGCGTTACCTTCACCCTGCGCCTGCCGCAGACGTTGGCGGTCACCCAGGCGGTGTTCGTGCAGATCGGCGAGACCACCTTTGCCGTGCCGGTGGCCTCGGTCAGTGGTATCGGCCGGATCTCGCGCGAGCGCTTTGAAACCGCCAACGGCGGCTACCACTACGGTGGCGAAGAATTCGCGTTGCATGATCTGGGGACGCTGATCGGCCAGGCCCAGGCCCGCGCCGAAGGCCAGGCCCAGGTGCCGCTGCTGCTGGTCCGCGCTGGCGACCTGCGCGTGGCCGTGGCGATCGACCAGGTGCTGGGCAACCGCGAAATCGTGGTCAAGCCGGTCGGCCTGCAGATCGCTTCGGTGCCGGGCATCTACGGTGCGACGATCACCGGCGATGGCCGCGTGGTGGTGATCCTGGACGTGGCCCCGCTGGTGCGCCGCTACCTGGCCAACCCGCACAAGCCGATCACCGCCGCAGCCAAGGTCAGTGATCGCGATGTACCCCTGGTGATGGTGGTCGACGATTCGCTGACCATGCGCAAGGTCACCGGCCGCATCCTGGAGCGCCACAACTTCGAGGTCACGGTCGCCCGTGACGGTATCGAAGCACTGGAGCGCCTGGATGAGCGCGTGCCCGACCTGATGCTGCTGGATATCGAAATGCCGCGCATGGACGGTTACGAGCTGGCCAGCGTCATGCGCGCCGACCCGCGCTACCAGGGTGTGCCGATCGTGATGATCACCTCGCGCAGCGGCGACAAGCACCGTCAACGCGCCTTTGAACTCGGTGTCCAGCGCTACCTGGGCAAGCCGTACCAGGAACTGGATCTGATGCGCAACGTGTATGACCTGCTGGGGATCGCCCGTGCACGCGAGTGATGCCCATCCCCTGTTGACGGTGGCCCTGCTGGCCCGTTCCGGCCCGGCACGCGACCGCCTGCGCGAAGCGCTCGACCATGCCGGCGCCCGCGTGGTGCTGGAGGACGACCCCAACACGCTCGACCTGCAGGTCCTGCGTGATGCCGATCCCGGTGCGGTCCTGATCGCGCTGGAACCGGCAATCGAAGACGCCCTGGAGCGGTTGGATCCGGTGCTGGGTTCGCCGTCATTGACCCTGATCTTCGACGAAGCCGAGCTGGCTGCACGCCGCGACGGCTGGGAAGCGCAGCGCTGGGCACGGCATCTGGTGGCCAAGCTGCACGGCCATCAGGACGTGCTGCCGCCGGGTTCGGAACAGGACCAGCAGCTGCAGCCCGAACCGGGTCTGCCGGTCACCCCGGCGCAGCTGCATGCCGACGCACCGCTGGCGTTCCATCTGCGCGAAGCCGAGGATGCGGCAGCCGAGGTGCCGGCCGATGGCCTGTACCAGGCGCCGGCGGAGTTGCACGAGCCGGTGTCGCTGGAAGAGGCGCTGGCGGCGCTGCAGCCGGTGGCGCCCGAGCCGATCGCACCGGCGATTCCACCGATTCCGGCCTCGGCACCACCCGCCGCGGCCGCTGCCATATCGATCGGCGATCACCGCCGGTGGTCGCTGGTGGACGATGACGGTGCTGTTGCGGCGCCCCCGTCGATCAGCGACACGGCGCCGGCACCGGAGCGCTTCGACATCGAACGTCTGTCACTGGTCGAGCTCGAACCCGAGGCCGGTTCCGCCGGTGGCTGCGCGGGCGCGGTGCTGGTCCTGGCCGGCATCGGCGGGCCGGATGCGCTGCGCCGCCTGCTGGCCGCGCTGCCCGAATCGCTGAACACCGCCGTCCTGGTGCATATGCGCCTGGACGGCGGCCGCTACGGCAATCTGGTCAAGCAGATGGCACGGGTGTCCGCACTGCCGGTGCTGCTGGCCGAGGACGCCCAGCCCGTTGAAGCCGGCCAGGCCTACATCCTGCCCGACGACATCGGCATCGCCGTGCGGCAGGGCAGCCTGCAGTTCATCGCCGACACCGCCGGCATCCAGATCGAGGCATTGCCGGCCGCGCACAGCGGCGTGGTCCTGCTCAGCGGCGCGGACGCCGCCCAGGTGGACGCCGTGCTCGCCCTGGCCGCCGCCGGTGCCTGGGTGGCCGGTCAGATCGGCGAAGGCTGCTATGACCCGACCGCGGCCAGTGCGGTGGTTGCTGCCGGGCAGGACGCCGGGGAACCGCCGCAGTTGGCCGCCACCATCGCCGCACGCTGGGGCGTGGACGCCTGAGTGGCGCCGACGCACCTTTGAAGGAAGATCCATGAGCTACGCCAGCAACGACGAAATCCGCGGTGTCCTGATCCAGGCCGGGCACGAACGCGTGCTGCTGCCCAACGCCACCGTGGCCGAAATGATGTCCAAGGTGCCGGTCGAAACCGTTCCCGATGCGCCGGCCTGGCTGGTCGGACAGATCGCCTGGCACGGCTGGGACGTGCCGTTGCTGTCCTTCGCCCGGTTGTCCGGGCAGGGTGACGAGCCGGTGGTGGCCAACAACAAGGTTGTCGTGCTCAAGGCGCTGGGCGGCAATCCGCGCCGGCCCTACTTCGCGCTGCTGACCCAGACCTTCCCGCAGCTGATCGCAGTGCCGCGCGACGGGCTGTTGGCCGACGCCTCCGAGGAAACCCTGCCGCAGGGCGTGCACATGCGCGTGCTGCTGGGCGAACAGAGCGCGCTGCTGCCGGACCTGGACGCGCTGGAAGCGGCGCTGGACGAATCCTTCCCCGTGGCGGGGTGAGGTTGCGCATTCGCGAAACCTCCCCGCGATTTGCTTCGCAAACCGCGGGCCCCCCGCGTCACAATCTCCCAGATCCACGCGCCTGCCGGCGCGCCCCCTTGACTCAAGGGGGCTATGGCTCCAGATAAATCAAGGGGGCAGAAGGAACAACGTTGTTTCTCAGCCCAGATCGCCCAACCGTGCCTGCACGGCAGCGATCGCCGCCAAGCCTGCGGTCTCGGTGCGCAGCACGCGCGGGCCCAGCTGCAAGCCCTGGAAGCCCGCCGCGGCCAGCGCCTGGCGGTCGCGCGGCGACCAGCCGCCTTCCGGGCCGATCGCGATCACCACCCCGCCCGGTGCGGCCGAGAGCGTCGACAAGCGATGCTCGCCCTGTGGATCCAGGGTCAATTTCAATGCCTCGGCCGGGACCGCGTTGGCGGCGTCCTGCAGCGAGCGCGGCGCGGCCACGGTCGGCACGCGGGCGCGGCCGGATTGGCCACAGGCCGAGACCACCACACTGCGCCAGTGCGCCAGTCGCTTCTCGGCACGCGCTGCATCCAGCTTCACTTCGGTGCGTTCGGCGTTGACCGGCACGAAGGCCTGCACCCCGAGTTCGGTCGCCTTCTGCAGGATCAGGTCCATCTTTTCCCCGCGGGCAATGCCCTGCAGCAGGGTGATGTGCAAGGGCGATTCGTTGTCCAGCGCGGTGGCCGCCTCGATCCGTACCTGCGCATCGCGCTTGCCGACGGTCACCAGGGTGGCGCTGTAGTCCTGGCCATCGCCGTTGAACAACACGCAGCCATCGCCTTCGCGCAGGCGCATCACGCGCACCAGATGGTTGGCGGCGTCTTCGGGCAGTGCCAGTGTTTGTCCGACCGCCAGCGGATGGTCGATATGGCTGCGGGTCATGCGCATGCGATGGCCTCGTCGATGGCGGCGAGGGTGGTCAGGGCAAGCAGGTCCAAGTGTTCATCCTCAACGCAGTACGGCGGCATCCAATACAGCACATTGCCCAGTGGGCGCAGCACCACGCCGCGTTTGAGCGCCGCTTTATAAGCATGCAGCCCGATCCGGGCCTCGGCCGGGAATGGCGTGCGTTTGTCGCCGTTGCGGGTCAGCTCGAAGGCCACCACCATCCCGGCCTGGCGTACATCGGCGACATGCGCGTGGTCGGCGAACGGTGCGGCCAGGGTGCGCATCACCTCGGCAGTGCTGCGGTTGCGTGCAATCACGTCTTCGTCGGCGAAAATATCCAGGGTCGCCAGCGCGGCGGCGCAGGCCAGCGGATTGCCGGTGTAGCTGTGCGAATGCAGGAAGGCGCGCTCGCGTGAATCATCCAGGAAGGCGTCGTACAGCGCCTGGGTCGCCAGCACCGCCGACAGCGGCAGGAAACCGCCGGTCAGGCCCTTGGACAGGCACAGCAGGTCCGGCATCACCCCGGCCTGCTCACAGGCGAACATCGTGCCGGTGCGGCCGAAGCCGGTGGCGATCTCATCGGCGATCAGGAAGGCACCATTGGCATCGCACAGCGCGCGCGCACGCTGCAGATAGACCGGGTCGTACATGCGCATGCCCCCGGCGCACTGCAGGCGCGGTTCCAGGATCACCGCGCAGATTTCGCCCGGGTGCTGGTCGAACAGCGTGGCCAGTGCATCGGCCGCCTGGTGCGCGCGCTGGGCGGCACTCTGGCCCGGTTCGGCCAGGTAGGCGTCGGGCGACGGGGCGAACAGCGCCTCGGTCAGCAGCGGCGCATACACGCGCCGATACAGCGGGATATCGCCGACGGACAGCGCCCCCAGGGTTTCGCCGTGATAGCCGTTCTCCAGCGCGACGAACCGGGTGCGGTGGTTCTCGCCACGGTTGCGGAAATAGTGGAACGCCATCTTCAGCGCCACTTCCACCCCGGCCGAGCCGTTGTCGGCATAGAACACCTTGGCCAGCGGGTCGCGCCCGGCCTGGCGGGGGGCGATCGCCAGCAGGCGCTCGGCCAGCCGTACCGCCGGCTCATGACTGAAGCCGGCCAGCATCACCTGTTCCAGCTGGGTGGCCTGCTGGGCAATGGCCGCACCGATGCGCGGTTGCGCATGGCCGAACAGATTGGTCCACCAACTGCTCACCGCATCCAGATAGCGATGGCCGTCATGGTCGATCAGCCACGGGCCTTCGCCGCGGGCGATCGGCAGCAGGGGCAGGGTGTCGGGATGCTCACGCATCTGGGTGCACGGGTGCCACAGCACGGCCAGATCGCGTTGCCGCCACTGATCGGCCAGCGTGAGGGGGGCTGGGTCTGCTAGCATTTCGGGCTCATGAACACGTTTTCACCAGTACCCATTCTAGAGATGCTCGCATGAGCCGTCGCCTGCCCATCATCCACCAGATCACGGACGAGGAAAGCGGGCCGTTCCAGCGCCAGCATCTGGATCTGGAGTTTTCCAATGGCGAACGCCGCCGCTTCGAGCGGCTGGTGACCCGCGGTCACGGCGCGGTGGTGGTGGTGCCGATGCTCGATGACGAGACCGTGCTGCTGGTGCGTGAATACGCCGCCGGCATGCACCGGTATGAGCTGGGGCTGGTGAAAGGCCGCATCGATGCCGGCGAAACCCCCGAGCAGGCCGCCGACCGTGAGTTGAAGGAAGAGGCCGGTTACGGCGCCCGCCGGGTCGACGTGCTGCGCGCGATGACCCTGGCCCCCACCTATATGAGCCACCAGTCCTGGCTGGTGGTGGCGCGGGATCTGTACCCCGAGCGCCTGGTCGGTGATGAACCGGAGGAGCTGGAGGTCGTGCCGTGGAAGCTGGCCGATCTGGACCAGTTGATGCTGCGCGAGGATTTCTCCGAAGGCCGATCGCTGGCGGCGCTGTTCATCGCACGCGAGTGGCTGGGGCGGAAGGAATGATCAAACTCACGACGGATCTGCGCGAAACCGTCATCGCCATCGCCCAGGACGCGGCCGCCGCCATCATGGCGGTGTATGCCACGCCGTTCGATGTGGAAATCAAATCCGACCACAGCCCGGTCACGGCAGCCGATCTCGGCGCCAACCAGGTGATCGAGCGTGGGCTGGCCCAGCTCACCCCGGAGCTGCCGATCCTCTCCGAAGAATCGGCGCAGGTGCCGTGGGAGATCCGCCAGCACTGGGGCGCCTACTGGCTGGTCGATCCGCTGGATGGCACCCGCGAATTCGTCAAACGCAACGACGAGTTCAGCGTCAACATCGCACTGATCTACCAGGGCGCGCCGGCGTTCGGCGTGGTGCTCGCCCCGGCCACCGGCCAGATCTGGCATGCGATGCGCGGCGAACTCGCCTACCGCCGCGACGGCATGCGCGATTCGGTGCTGCGCACCCGTACGCCCGCTTCGGCCCCGCTGCGGGTAGCCGCCAGCCGCTCGCACCGCAGCGAGCAGACGCAGGCGCTGCTGGATCGCATGGGCGATATCGAGGTGCTCGCCCAGGGGTCCTCGCTCAAGTTCTGCCGCCTGGCCGAAGGCACGCTGGACGTGTACCCGCGGCTGGGCCCGACCTCCGAGTGGGACACCGCCGCCGGGCAGTGCGTGCTGCACGCCGCCGGGGGCGCGGTGCTCTCGGCCGAGACCGGCAAGCCGTTCCGCTACAACCGCCGCGAGAGCCTCTTGAACGGCGACTTCATCGCGCTGGGCGATACCCGCCTGCCGTGGCGCGCGTGGCTGCCCGCCTGACCTGACTGGAGCAACGATGCCTGCCACCCCCGAACTGGACCGCCTGCTGGGCATCATGGCGCGCCTGCGCGACCCGCTGCAGGGCTGCCCCTGGGACCTGCAGCAGGACTTCGCCAGCATCGCGCCGTACACCATCGAAGAAGCCTACGAGGTCGCCGATGCGATCGACCGTGGCGATCTGGATGACCTCAAGGATGAGCTCGGCGATCTGCTGCTGCAGGTGGTCTTCCACGCGCAGATGGCGCAGGAGCAGGGGGCGTTCGGGTTTGCCGACGTCGCCCGCGCGATCAGCGACAAGATGGAGCGTCGCCATCCGCACGTGTTCGCCCAGGTCCAGGTGGACGGGGCCGAGGACGTCAACAGCAACTGGGAGGCGATCAAACGCGCCGAGCGCGTTGCCAAGGGCCACACCGATACCTCGGCGCTGGCCGGCATCTCGCGTGGCCTGCCGGAGTGGCAGCGGGCGGTGAAGCTGCAGGCACGCGCGGCACGGGTCGGGTTCGACTGGCCGGGCCCGGCGCCGGTGATGGACAAGGTGCGCGAAGAACTGGACGAAGTCGCCGCGGAATTCGCGCGTGGCCCGGTCGAGGAAAATCACGCGCGCCTGCAGGAGGAGCTGGGCGATCTGCTGTTCGTCTGCGCCAACCTGGCCCGCCACGCCAAGGTCGATGTGGGCGCTGCGCTGCGTCTGGCCAACCACAAATTCGAACGACGCTTCCGCGCGATGGAGGCCCAGGCCGATGCAGCGGGGCAGTCCATGGCCGCGCTGGATCTGGAGGCGCAGGAGGCGCTCTGGCAGCAGGCCAAGGCGGACGAGCCCGCCGCGTGAAGACGCTGCTGCTGTTCGTGCTGACCGCCGTGGCCGAAATTGTCGGCTGTTACCTGCCGTGGCTGTGGCTGCGCAAGGACGGCAGTGCGTGGCTGCTGCTGCCGGCGGCCGTCAGCCTGGCGCTGTTCGCCTGGCTGCTGACCCTGCACCCGACCGCCAGCGGGCGCGTCTACGCCGCCTACGGCGGGGTCTATATCGGCACCGCGCTGATGTGGCTGTGGCTGGTGGATGGCATCCGCCCCAGCCGCTGGGACCTGCTCGGCGTCGGCCTGTGCCTGGCCGGCATGATGGTCATCATGTTCGCCCCGCGCACCGCCTGAACCTGGTTGACGGCCCGCCAGGGCACTTCCCGATGCCGGTGTGAAGGTGCCGTGGCTATACTCGGCGTTACGAATCCGGGGAAAGGGAGTGACCTGATGTTTCCGACCATGCTGTTCTCGCTGGTGCTGGCCTTCGTGGCCGTCGTCATCCTCTTCAAGGCCGTGCGGATGGTGCCGCAGGGCTACGAATGGACCGTGGAGCGCTTCGGCCGTTACACCCACACCATGTCGCCCGGCCTGCACTTCCTGATCCCGATCGTCTACGGGGTCGGCCGCAAGGTGAACATGATGGAGCAGGTGCTGGACGTGCCGAGCCAGGAAGTGATCACCAAGGACAACGCCGCCGTGCGCGTGGATGGCGTGGTGTTCTTCCAGGTGCTCGATGCGGCCAAGGCGGCCTACGAGGTCGCCAATCTGGAGGTGGCGATGATCGCGCTGGTGCAGACCAACATCCGCACCGTGATCGGCTCGATGGATCTGGATGAATCGCTCAGCCAGCGGGAGGTGATCAACGCCCAGTTGCTGAGCGTGGTCGACCATGCCACCAACCCGTGGGGCGTGAAGGTGAACCGCATCGAGATCCGCGATATCCAGCCGCCGCGCGATCTGCTCGATGCGATGGCGCGGCAGATGAAAGCCGAGCGCGAAAAGCGCGCGCAGATCCTGGAAGCCGAAGGCTCGCGTCAGTCCGAGATCCTGCGCGCCGAAGGCGAGAAGCAGGCCACCGTGCTGGAGGCCGAGGGCCGCAAGGAGGCGGCCTTCCGCGATGCCGAAGCGCGCGAGCGCTTGGCCGAGGCGGAGGCCAAGGCGACCACGATGGTCTCCGAGGCGATCGCCCAGGGAGACGTGCAGGCGATCAACTACTTCATCGCGCAGAAGTATGTGGAAGCATTCAAGGAACTGGCGACCTCGCCGAACCAGAAGCTGGTGCTGATGCCGATGGAGGCCAGCGGCGTGATCGGCTCGATCGCCGGCGTGGCCGAACTGGCGCGCGAGGCGTTCGCCAAGCAGGAAGAGAAGAAAGCCACGCGCGGCGTCCCGCCGCGGATCGGAGGCTGACATGCGCTGGGAAGTGGTGGCCTGGGGCGCGCTGGCACTGGTGCTGTTCGCCGCCGAGGCGCTCGCGCCCGGCGCCTTCATGTTGTGGATCGGGATCGGTGCGGCGGCCGTGTTCGTGCTGGTCGCGGTGTTCGCCGAGATCCCGCTGCTGTGGCAGGTGGTCGCCTTCGTGGTGCTCAGCGTGGTCTCGATCCAGTGCTACCGGCGCTGGGGGCGATCACACGATCGCCAGAGCGACCAGCCGCTGTTGAACCGGCGCGCCGAGCAGTTGATCGGGCGGGTGGTCGTGCTCGACCAGGGCATCGTGGCCGGCAAGGGCCGGGCCAAGATCGACGATGCATTCTGGGTGGTCGCCGGGCCGGATCTGCCGGCCGGCAGCCCGGTGCGCGTGGTGGCGGTGGAAGGGATGACGCTGAAGGTACAGCAGGCCTGATCCTCGGTTTTCCCGCACCGCCGCAGGCGTTGTGAAGACGGTTCTGGGATAATGATGGCTTGCCTTCATTCCCCCGGAACCGGTCATGACCCAGAAGACGCTTCTCAACGATACCCACCGCGCACTCGGCGCCAAGATGGTCGACTTCGGTGGCTGGGACATGCCCATTCATTACGGTTCGCAGCTGGACGAGCACCACCTGGTGCGCAGCGATGCCGGCATGTTCGACGTCAGCCACATGACCGTGGTGGATCTGCGTGGTGAGCAGGTCAAGCCGTTCCTGCGCACGCTGCTGGCCAACTCGGTGGACAAGCTCAAGGCCACCGGCAAGGCCCTCTACTCGTGCATGCTCAATGCCCGCGGCGGCGTGATCGACGACCTGATCGTCTATTACATGGCTGACGATTTCTTCCGCATGGTGGTCAACGCCTCCACCCGCGAAAAGGACCTGGCCTGGATCCGCGAGCAGGCGGCAGCCTTCAACGTGGAGGTCATCGAGCGCGAAGAGCTGGCCATCATCGCCGTGCAGGGCCCGACCGCACGCGAGCGCGTGATCGGCCTGCTGGGCGAGGGCGACCGCGCCGCGCTGGAAAAGCTGGGCCGCTTCGCTGCCCTGGAGACCGCCACCGCCGACGGCACCGCGCTGTTCGTGGCGCGTACCGGCTACACCGGTGAAGACGGTTTCGAGATCCTGCTGCCGCAGACCGCCGTGGTCGCCTTCTGGAATGCGCTGAGCGCCGCCGGCGTGCGTCCGGCCGGCCTGGGTGCGCGCGATACGCTGCGCCTGGAAGCCGGCATGAATCTCTATGGCCAGGACATGGACGAGGAGATCACACCTTATGAGGCCGGCCTGGCCTGGACCGTGGCACTGGACGAAGGCCGCGACTTCATCGGGCGCGACGTGCTCGAGGCGCAGAAGGCGGCGGGCAACGCCCGCCAGCTGATCGGCCTGGTCATGGATGAGAAGGGCGTGCTGCGTCACGGCCAGGCGGTGCTCGCCGCCAGCGGTGAGGGCGAGATCCTGTCGGGCACCTTCTCGCCGACCCTGGGCAAGGGCATCGCGTTCGCCCGCGTGCCGGGCGGCGAACTGGGCGAGGTCCGCGTGGATATCCGTGGCAAGCAGATTCCGGTCCGCGTGGTGAAGTTCCCGTTCGTGCGCGAAGGCCAGGCCCAGCCCGGCGTGTTGATCGACGGCTGATGCCGTGATGTATCCGGTGCGGACGCGTTCGTGTCCGCGCCGGTTGGTTACACTACCCCCGTTTCTTGACCCCCCCTGATATTCCTCGGAGCAGTCCCATGAGCGAGATCCCCGGCGACCTCAAATTCCTCAAGTCCCACGAGTGGGCACGCGTTGAAGGCAGCGGCCGCGTCACCGTCGGTATTTCCGACCACGCCCAGGGCCTGCTTGGCGACCTGGTCTATGTTGAACTGCCGGAGGTTGGCCAGGAGGTCAAGGCCGGCGAACAGGCTGCCGTGGTCGAGTCGGTGAAGGCCGCTTCGGACGTGTACAGCCCGATCACCGGCACGGTGGTCGAGGTCAATTCGGCCCTGAGCGACAAGCCGGAAACCATCAACGAAGACGCCTACGGCGACGGCTGGATCTATGTCGTCGAAGTGGCCGGCCTGGACGAAGTCAACGACCTGCTGGGTCCGGACGACTACGCCGAGCTGCTGGAAAACGAAGATCACTGATCGTCGTTTCCGCTGAAGAACGGCCGCCCGGTGCGGCCGTTTTTTTTTGCCCGCGCGTCGGGCGCGCGCCGATCGCGTTAGTAGTGCGTGAGGATTGCAGTGCGCGCGCGATGGGCGATGATCGCGACGGCTGGCTCATGACGATCGGTTCGGTGCCGATGCGCGCCGGCGATCTGGTCTGCGCCGACGCGCCAATGGCATGCCGAACAGGTATCCCGGCGGACGTGCGGCGATGTTCAACGGCGAACGCCAGGCGCGAACGTGTCGGTCCCGAACGGTCAAAAG
This sequence comes from Stenotrophomonas sp. TWI273, assembly GCF_039674765.1. NCBI lineage: Bacteria > Pseudomonadati > Pseudomonadota > Gammaproteobacteria > Lysobacterales > Lysobacteraceae > Stenotrophomonas > Stenotrophomonas sp. TWI273. Next base: position 31,486 of record NZ_JBDJOA010000011.1, on the reverse strand, counting down.
TTTGCGCAGTTACGCAAATCGGGTGGAAAAAAGCGCGGGCAGATGTGAAAAGTTTTGCGGTCTGTTTAAGGTGCGCACGGGGAGTCCTGTGGCAGGGGTGATGGCATGCGATGCGCGCGTGGCGTTGCAGGACGGCGCACGGCGTTGTTGCGATGTCGCTACACGAAAGTGCTTCTTTTAAGTGCTTTTCTTTTCTGTGTTGCCTGTGTTCGGTTGCGTGGGGTGTTCGCGGTGGCGTTGGCATGGCGCTCTCGTCGGCTCGATGACGGGTACGCAGAGGGGGCCGCGGCAGGGTGCCGGTGTGAAAATTTTTCGCCGGGGTTGTTGACAGTGAAAAAAAGCGTGATTAGGTTTCGCCTCAGCAGACCTTGCCTGCGAACAGAGTGAGCAGAATCGACATCAAGTCGCGAAGCACAACCTGGACATCCACCTCGCGTCCGATGACGGTGGAGATGGCTTCGCTTCCTTCAGCGAACCGCAAGACCCTTCCTGATCCGATATCTGCCTGGCCGCATGTGGCAGGTGTCTCCGTATCCGTCACGACGCGCATGACGCGACGGCGGTCCCCGCGACGCAGCAACGGCGGGTTTGCTTTACCTGGGCGTTTCCACTCCATAGATCACTGACGAGGAGCCATCCCATGGCAACCAAGAAAGCTGCGAAGAAAAAGCCGGCCGCCAAAAAGGCAGCCAAGAAGGTCGCTAAAAAGGCGACTGCCAAGAAGGCCGTGAAGAAGGTAGCCAAGAAAGCCGCTGCCAAGAAGACGGTGAAGAAGGCGGCCAAGAAGGCGACCGCTCGCAAGGCAGCCGTAAAGAAGACGGCCAAGAAGGCCGTGAAGAAGACGGCAAAGAAGGCTGCGACCAAGAAGACCGCAAAGAAGGCAGTGAAGAAGACGGCGAAGAAGGCCGTCAAGAAGACGGCGAAGAAAGCCGTCAAGAAGACTGCAAAGAAGGCAGCTGCCAAGAAGACCGCGAAAAAGGCGGTAAAGAAGACGGCCAAGAAGGCGACCCGCAAGGTAGCCAAGAAGGCCGCTCCGAAGAAGGCTGCCAAGAAGACCGCCAAGAAGGCCACCCGCAAGGTAGCCAAGAAGGCCACCGCCAAGAAGGCGACTGCCCGCAAGGCTCCGGCCAAGAAGGCATCCGCGAAGAAGGCAGTGAAGAAGGTCGCAAAGCGCAAGCCGGCCGTTCGCAAGAAGAAGGCCGCGCCGGTCGCGCTGCCGGCAACCCCGGCACCGCTGATCTAAGTTTTTCCCGATAGCCGTACCTGAGACTCCTTCCCTGGCAGCCCAGCGGGGAAGGAGTTTTTTTATGGGCGATACCAAAAAACCAAAAAAAAGGCGGCCATCCGGCCGCCTTTTTCGATGCCACCTGCGGGCGGGATCAGCGCGGTGAAGCGACCGCGCGGTTCGACGAGACACCCTTGCGCTTGCCTTGCGGGGCGGCGTCTTCGGCCATCAGGTTGTCGCTGCCGAAGTCGGTGTCCACGTCCAGCCAGCGCTGGGTCGGCAGGCCCATGGCCTGGTCCAGTACGGTGGGCAGCAGGCCGCTGGGCAGGCTGCTTTCGCCGTTCCACATGATGGCAATGCCGAGGTCGCGCTCGGGCACCAGGGCGACCAGGCCGCGATAGCCCTGGACGGCACCGGCGTGGAAGATCACTTCATGGCCGGCGTAATCGAAGGTGCGCCAGCCAAGCGCGTAGCCGGCCGAGTTGAGGCGCTCGCGGCGCCAGCCCGAGCGCATCTCACCGGGAGTGCTGATCAGGCTGGCATGCAGCGTGGCCAGCAACGGAGCGGGCAGTACGTCGGGGCGATGGCCGGTGTGTGCCAGCAGCCACTGCGCCATGTCGCTGGCACTGGCGTTGACGCCGGCGGCCGGGGCGAGGCGGTAGTAGGTCGGCTTGGGCGTGAGCGCGACCCAGCCATTGCGGCTGCGCACATGCGGGCGTGCCCAGCGCGAGCTCGCCTGGATGCCGGCCAGGCCAAGGCTGGCATCGTCCATGCCCAGCGGCTTGAACAGGCGACGCTCGACGGACTGTTCGTAGAAGCTGCCGGAGGCGGCGTAGACCACATCACCGATCAGGCTGAAGGCCACGTTCTGGTAGGCGTAGCAATCGCCGGGCAGGCACTTGAGCGAGGTGGCCGCCAGCTTGTGGGTGAGTGTGTAGTACTCGGCGTTGGCTTCGACGTCGCGGTCATAGGCGTTGTAGGGCAGGCCGACGCGGTGGCTGAGCAGATCGGCCACGGTCAGGCGCTCGGTTGCTTCGGGCGTGCTCAACTGGAAGCCGGGCACGTAGTCGGTGACCTTGCTGTCCCAGCGCAGGGTGCCATCGTTGACCAGCAGGCCGGCCATGGTGCCGGCGAAAGCCTTGGACAACGAGGCTAGGCGGAACACGGTGTGGGCATCGACCTGCTGCGGATTGTTGACGTCGGTGACACCGTAGCCGCGCGCGCTGAGCACGCGGCCGCCCTGCACGATGGCAACCGCCATGCCCGGCACGCGCTCGCCGTAGGTGAGCTGCTGCGCCATCGATTCGATCGAGGCCACGTTGAAACCCTGCGCGGGCGGCTGCACTTTCAGGCCGGCCGGCGTGGTGCGATACGCGGCAGGCTGGGTATGCGGGGCGGCGGTCGGCGCCGATTCCTCGATGTTGACCGGGAACCCGGCGGGCGCAGCGGCGGGTGTCTGTGCAGTGGAAGACATGGCGATGGGCATCAACATGCCCAACAACCCGGTTGCCGCCGAACGGATCGGTCGGCGCCTGTTGTTCTGGTTCATCGTATGGGTGCCCGTGCGCGACTGCTGTGACCGATTCTAGCGCCGCTTTTCGTGATTGCACAAACGAATCGAAGATGAATGCGTATCGCGTTGAAAACGCGTGGGTTTTGCCAATCCCGAGCGGATCCGGCGCGCCGGGGGAGGGCGGTCCAGCGCACCCCTGTTCAGGCAGTGGCGGCGGTCCGGATCCAGTGTGCGGCCCGCTCGGCGATCATCATGGTCGGTGCGTTGGTATTGCCGCTGATCAGGCGCGGCATCACCGAGGCGTCCACCACCCGCAGCCGTTCGGTGCCGTGCACGCGCAGGGTGCCCGGATCGACCACCGCCTCGGCATGCTGCCCCATCGCGCAGGTCCCGACCGGGTGGTAGATGGTCTCGGCCTTGGCCCGGATGAAGGCTTCCAATGCTGCGTCGTCCAGCGCGTTGTGCGCGGGGAACACCGGCGCGCCGCGCCAGCGGTCAAACGCAGGCTGCTGCAGGATCCTGCGCGACAGCCGGGCGCATTCAAGCATCATCTTCAGATCGTGGCCGGCGGCGTCACCCAGGTAGTTGGCGTGGATGCGCGGCGGTGAGCGCGCATCGGCATCACGCAGGCGCAGCTGCCCGCGGCTGTGCGGGTGCAGCGGGCAGGCATGCAGCGTATAGCCATCGCCCGGCAGCCGGTGGCGGCCGTGGTTGTCCAGCATCGCCGGGACGAAATGGAACTGGATGTCGGCGCGGGCCTCCGTAGCCAGCGACGAGCGGGCGAAGCCGCCGGCCTCGGCCAGGTTGCTGGTGCCGGCGCCGCGGTGGCCGCGCAGGAAGTAGTCCACGGCGATGCGCAGTTCGCTGCTGCGGTCGTAGCTGACACCCGGGCCGGTGTGCACGACGGTGCAGATGTCCAGGTGGTCCTGCAGGTTGCGGCCGACACCGGGCAGATCCACGCGCGGGGTGATGCCGTGGCAGCGCAGCGTGTCCGCCTCGCCGATGCCGGAGAGCATCAGCAGGTGCGGGGAGTGGATGGCGCCGGCGCTGAGGATCACCTCCGCGCCCGCGCGTGCGTGGAGGTGGTGCGCGCCACGCCGATAGTGCACGCCGGTCGCCGTCGTGCCCTGGAAACTCAGCGCGGTCGCCTGCGCCCCGGTGAGCACCGTCAGGTTGCGCCGGTGGCGTGCCGGGCGCAGATAGGCGTCCGCGCTCGAACACCGTGCACCGTCGCGCTGGGTGACCTGGTACAGCCCGACGCCGAGCTGCTGGTCACCGTTGAAGTCCGCATTGTGGGGATGGCCGGCCTGCTGTGCGGCGGCGATGAAAGCGGCCGACAGGGGATTGTGGTGGCGCAGGTCGGACACCGACAGCGGTCCTGCGGCGCCATGCAGCGCGCTGGCACCGCGGCTGTTGCGCTCGCTGTGCAGGAACCAGGGCAGCACCTGGTCCCAGCCCCAGCCGATGGCGCCACCCGCTTCCCAGCCGTCGTAGTCGGCCGGTACGCCGCGCACGTAGCACATCGCATTGATCGAACTCGAGCCCCCCAGCACCTTGCCGCGCGGCCACCACAGGCGACGGCCCTCCAGTGCAGGCTCCGGCTCGGTCTCCAGGTTCCAGTTGATGCGGCGGTTGTTGACCAGCCGCGCCAACCCGGCCGGCATATGGATGAAGGGGTTGGTATCGCGCGGGCCCGCTTCCAGCAGCAGTACCCGGCAGGCCGGGTCTTCGCTGAGCCGGTGGGCCAGCACGCAGCCGGCAGAACCGGCTCCAATCACGATGTAGTCGTACATGCCGCTCCTTGCCGGGGTGCGCACCGAGCATAAGACAGGTTGGGGCAGGCAGGGGCTGCGGGGTGCGCCACGCAGCGTTGCGCCGATGGGCGTGCCGGAGGCTGGCGATGTTGCGGTGCATCGTTTACCTTGCGCGCTTCGACGCCCGGAGTTCCCCACATGCTGCCGTTGCAACGCCCCTTGTCCGCGCAGAGCGGGCAATGACCGCGGCGACCGGGACCGGCACGGCAGCCGGTGGGATGCTGAGTGCGTGGCGGCGTTCGCCGCCGCTGATCTGGGCTTCGCTGTACTTCTTCTGCCTGCTCAGCGGCTACTACGTCCTGCGCCCGGTGCGCGAAGCGATGGCGGCCTCGTCGGATCTGCAGACCGTGTTTCCGCTGCCGCTGATCCAGTGGTTCGCCGGGCACGGGATCGCCCTGCAGGACTTCGTGCTGCAGTTCCTGTTCACCTGCGTGTTCTTCATCATGCTGGTGCTGCAGCCGCTGTACGGCGCGCTGGTGAGCCGCTATCCGCGCCGGGTGTTCCTGCCGGCGGTGTATGGGTTCTTCATTGTCACCCTGCTCGGCTTCTACGTGATGTTCGAGACCGGCGTGCCCGGGCGGGGGATGGCGTTCTTTTTCTGGATCACCGTCTTCAACCTGTTCGCGGTGGCCGTGTTCTGGAGCTTCATGGCCGACGTGTTCTCCAACGTGGAGGCGCGCGCGTATTACGGCTATCTCGGCGCGGCCGGGACGATCGGCGCATTCCTTGGGCCGATCATCACCTCGGCGCTGGTGCAGCGGGTCGGCATCGCCAATCTGATGCTGGTCTCGGCCGGCTTCCTGTTGATCTGCCTGGGCTGCATCTGGCGGCTGCGGCTGTGGGCGGTGGCACGCGAACAGGAGCGGCAGCTGGTTTCCGGTGAGACGCCGATGGGCGGCAGCGTGTTCGATGGCCTGAAGCTGATCGTGCGTGAGCCGATGCTGCGCTGGCTGGCGCTGATGGTGCTGTTCGGCGTGGGCGTAGGCACGATGCTCTACAACGAGCAGGCCTCGATCGTGCGCCGCCTGTACCCAGATGCAGCGGCAAGCACGGCGTTCTTTTCACGCGTGGACCTGGCGGTGAACACGCTGACCCTGATCATCCAGCTTGGCTTCACGCGCTGGTTGCTGTCGCGGTATGGGATCGCCCCGGCGCTGTTGATTCCCGGCGTGGCGATCATCATCGGGTTCTCGATCCTGGCGGCCTCCCCGTTGCCCTTGATGGTGGCGATGGTGCAGGTCATGACCCGCGCCAGCGAATTCTCACTGGCCAAGCCGGCGCGCGAGACGATCTACACCCGTGTGGACCGCCAGTGGCGCTACAAGGCCGGCGCGGCGATCGACACCGTGGTCTACCGCGGTGGCGATCTGACCTTCGCCTGGGTGCACAAGGGACTGTCCCTGTTCGGTTCGCACATTGTGTTCGTTGGTGGGCTGGTCGTGGCCGGGGCGATGACCGTCGCAGCATTGGGCGTACTGCGCGAGGAAAAGAAGCTGCCGGGCGAGCGTCCGGAGTAAGCTCTCTGCAGTCTTCCAGGAACCTGAGCCCATGTATTGGATCGCGCTGTCGTTGACCCTGTTGGTCGCCCTGCTGCACGTGTATTTCCTGGTCCTGGAAATGTTCCTGTGGACCAAGCCGCTGGGCCTGAAGACCTTCCGCAATACGCCGGAAAAGGCGCAGGCCACGCGGGTGTTGGCGGCCAATCAAGGGCTGTACAACGGCTTCCTTGCCGCGGGCCTGTTCTGGGGGCTGTTCGATCACCTGCCGATGCTGGTCAACTTCATGCTGGGCTGCGTGATCGTGGCCGGCTACTATGGCGCGTACAGCGTCAACAAGCGGATCTTCTTCATCCAGGCTGTGCCGGCAATGCTGGCCGTGGCCGCGTGGTGGATGGTGCCGGCCTGACAGGTGCCAGCCACGCATGGCGTGGCGCTACCCTGCGACAGACGGATCGGATGCAGAGCCACCCCATGGGTGGCTGCGCGGCACAGATCAACGCTTGACCGGCGACACCCACATGGCGATCCGTGCCTCGAACACGGCCGTGCCGGCGTCATCGCGCACCTGCACCTTCACCGGCAGCGCGTAACCCGCCTCGGCCGCCACGATCGGCTGCTCCGGCGTGGCCACGGCATACTGGGTGCCCGTCGCCTTGGCCAGGTACTGCACCTCCATGCCCTTCGGGATCCAGCGCATGCCCTTGGGCAGCGACGCATCCACCATCAGCCCGGCGGTGAGCTCAGCCAGGTTGCACAGCGCGATCGCGTGCACCGTGCCGATGTGGTTGGTGACCTTGCGCCGGTGCGCGATGCGGCCTTCGCAGCGGCCCGGTTCGAGCAGCGTGATGCGCGGGGCGATGCTGGCGAAGTAGGGCGCCTTGACGCACACCGCGCGCGAGAACAGCCAGTTGCCGGCAGGCCAACGCTGCATGCGGCGGTAAAGCGTGAGCAGTGGAGCGGACATCGGGGGGTCTCCCTAAAGAAACGGCGGACCGAAGTCCGCCGTTGTGGTTTACCTGGTGGCCGGGATCACGCGGCCTGCGACTGCGCGTCCTTCTGCTGGCGCTTGTAGTAGCCCGCCGAGCGCAGTTCTTCCGGATCGAAGTCGTCCACGGTGATCGTTTCCAGGGTGAGCGTGCGCAGCTCTTCGAGCAGGGTGCGTTCGTCCTGGGTGATCACACCTTCGGCCACGGCTTCGTCCAGCTGGGTAACGAAGTCCAGCGCCTCGATGCCCTTGGTCTTGAGCGCCTTGATGAACTTGCGCTCCACCGGCTCGGCCATGATCGCCTTGGACAGGTAGCTGTTGATGCGGCCACCCGGGTTGTTCTCGCACGGGGTCAGGAACACGCCACTGGCCAGACGGTCGCGGGCCTCGTTGGGCGCCATCAGCAGCGCGGCCACGCGGTGGCCGAGGCGGTCGCCCGGGGCTTCGGCACGGCGGCCGAACGGGAAGATCAGCGCCCACATCAGCCAGCCGATCGGGCGCACCGGGAAGTTGCGCAGGGCGGCCGACAGCGATTCTTCGATCTTGTGCACGCTGTCATGGAAGGCCCAGGCCAGCAGCGGCTGGTCGGCGGCCGGGGCGCCTTCGTCGTGGTAACGCTTGAGCATGGCGCTGGTCATGTAGATGTGGCTCAGCACATCGCCCAGGCGGCCGGACAGCGATTCCTTGAACTTCAGCTTGCCGCCCAGCGTCATCATCGAGATGTCGGCCATCAGCGCCAGGTTGGCCGAGTAACGGTCCAGCTTGCGGAAGTAGCGGCGGGTGTAGGCATCGCCCGGGGCGGCACCGAAACGGGCACCGGTCAGGCCGAACCAGAACGAACGCACGGCGTTGGAGATGCCGTAGCGGATGTGGCCGAACAGGCTGCGGTCGAATTCCTGCAGGCCGGCGCGGGTGTCCGGATCCTGCGCGGCCTTCATTTCCTTGAGCACCCACGGGTGGCACAGGATCGCACCCTGGCCGAAGATCAGCAGGCTGCGGGTCATGATGTTGGCGCCTTCCACCGTGATCGCGATCGGCGCGGCCTGCCAGCTGCGGCCGGCGAAGTTGCGCGGCCCCAGGATGATGCCCTTGCCGCCGATCACATCCATCACGTCCGAGATCACTTCACGGCTCATGGTGGTGCAGTGGTACTTGGCGATGGCCGACGGCACCGACGGCACGTCGCCGCGGTCCACCGCCGCCGCCGTGGCCTGGCACAGCGCGCTGATCGCGTAAGCCTTGCCACCGATGCGGGCGAGCGCTTCTTCCACGCCCTCGAAGCGGCCGACCGACAGGCCGAACTGCTTGCGGATGCGGGCATAGGCACCGGTCACCACCGCACCGGCCTTGGCACCGCCACTGGCGGTGGAGGGCAGGGTGATGGAGCGGCCGACGGCCAGGCACTCGTTGAGCATGTTCCAGCCCTTGCCGGCCTTCTCGGCGCCGCCGATCAGCTGGGTCAGCGGGATGAAGACATCCTTGCCGCGGATCGGGCCGTTCTGGAAGGTCGAGTTGAGCGGGAAGTGGCGACGGCCGATTTCCACGCCGGCGGTATCACGCGGCAGCAGCGCCAGGGTGATGCCGATGTCGCGGGTGCTGCCGATCAGGCCATCCGGGTCGTACATGCGGAAGGCCAGGCCGATCAGCGTGGCCACCGGGGCCAGGGTGATGTAGCGCTTGTCGAAGGTGAGCTTGACGCCGAGCACCTGCTCGCCGTTCCACTCGCCCTTGCAGACGATGCCGTAATCGGGAATCGAGGTGGCGTCCGAGCCGGCGAACGGACCGGTCAGGCCGAAGCAGGGCACTTCACGGCCATCGGCCAGGCGCGGCAGGTACTGGTCCTTCTGTTCCTGGGTGCCGTAATGGTTGAGCAGTTCACCCGGGCCCAGCGAGTTGGGCACGCCGACGGTGGAGCTGACCACGCTCGACACCGAGGCCAGCTTCTGGATCACCTTGTGGTGGGCCAGCGCGCTGAAGCCCAGGCCGCCGTATTCCTTCGGAATGATCATGCCGAAGAACTTGTTCTTCTTGATGAAGCTCCACAGCTCCGGCGGCAGGTCGGCGTAGACGTGGGTGATTTCCCAGTCGTTGACCATCTTGCACAGCTCTTCGACCGGGCCGTCCAGGAACGCCTGTTCCTCAGCGGTGAGCTGCGGCTTGGGGTAGTTGAGCAGGATGTTCCAGTCCGGGTCACCGGTGAACAGCTCGCCTTCGAAACCGACCGAGCCGGTTTCCAGCGCGATGCGCTCGGTCTGCGACAGCGGCGGCAGCACCTTGCGGAACACCTTCATCATCGGCGCGGTCAGCAGCGGCTTGCGGATGAAGGGCAGCAGCAGCGGCACGGCGATCACGGCGACGATGGCCGCGGCCACGATCGTGGCGGTCTGGTTGACGTACGGGATGAACCAGCAGGCGGCCAGCAGCACGAGGCTGATGATCGTCCAGGTGATCAGGCGCATCCGGTGGTAGGCGACGAACGCACCTGCCAACAGGACGACGAGGAAGGGAACGACAATGCTCATGAGCGTGCTCCGGTGACGTGCTCGGTAATGGCGGACGATGCGACGGCGGAGGCCGAGGGCAACACGTCCAGATAGTCCAACACAGTAGCGGTAAAGGCGTTGTTGTCATCACCGGCGACCATATGCGTGGCCTCCGGCAGCTGCACGTGGCGTGCATGTGGCACCAACGCGAGGAACTCGGCCACCGTCTGCGGGGTGACCAGGGTGCTGCGGCCACCGCTGACCAGCAGCAATGGGCATTTCACCTGGCGCGCTGCGTCGGCGAGCGCGTCCTGGTGGTGTTCACTGTCACGCGCCAGTTCGGCGACCAGGCGCGGGTCCCAATGCCAGCGCCAGCGGCCGTGACCGTCCTCGCGCAGCAACGCGCGCAGGGAATCGTCCGACTTGCGCGGGCGGTGCGGCAGGTAGGCGGAGATCACATCGGCCGCCTGCGCCAGCGAGGCAAAGCCGTCGGGGTGTGCGGTCATGAACATCAGGATCTTTTCGACCCCGGCGGTGTCCCAGCGCGGGGTGATGTCCACCAGCACCATCGCCGAGAACAGGCCCGGCCAGCGCGACTCGGCCAGCAAACCGAACAGGCCGCCCATCGAGGCGGCGATCAGGATCGGCGGCTGCGCCTGCTCGCCGGCCAGCACGATCAGATCATCGGCGAACTGTTCGCCGTGGTAAGGGCGTTCGGCCGGATTCCAGTCTGAATCGCCATGGCCGCGTGCGTCGTAGGACAGGGTCTGGTAACCGGCGTCGACCAGCGCGGCCGCGGTGGCATTCCAGGCATGCCGGGTCTGGCCGAAGCCGTGGGCGAACAGCACGGTGCCGCGACGCCCCGGGCCCGACCGGGTGGCGGCCAGCACGGCGTCGTGCGCGCCGGTCAGTCGCTCATCGTCAAAACGGGGCAGAGTAGAAGAAGGAATGACCATACTCGCTAGTATGGACCTGCCCTGTGCGATGTCAATACTTGGGAGTATGGTGGGGACATCCCTTGTGCGGCGAGGCTCCAGGCGCCCCTGTGTGCATTGACGTACTGCAACCAACCCCGGCGTATGGTTAAATCCACCTATGAATGAACCCGAAGCTTCCGCCGGCGAGCCACGTGCCGGCCGCAACAGCCGCCTCAGTGCCGAAGACTGGGCCCAGGCCGCACTGGATCTGATTGCCGAACAAGGCGTGGGCGCGGTTGCGGTGGAACCGCTGGCGCGGCGCCTGGGTGTCACCAAAGGCAGCTTCTATTGGCACTTCCCCTCGCGCGATGCGTTGCTGCAGGCCGCGTTGGAGCGCTGGGAGCTGTTCGAGCAGGAGCAGGTGTTCGGCAGCCTGGCCGATGTGACCGACCCGCGCGTACGCCTGCGCCAGCTGTTCCAGGTGGTGGCGCATGAAGTGCAGCCGCACATCATCTACAGCGAACTGCTCAAGGCGCTGGATCACCCGATGGTGCGCCCGGTCATCGACCGTGTCTCGCACCGCCGCCTGGAGTACCTGGTCGCCTCGTTCCGCCAGGCCGGCCTCAGCCGCACGGATGCGCAGCACCGTGCACGCCTGGCCTATGCCGCCTATGTCGGCTTCCTGCAGCTGTCGCTGCAGTTGCAGCAGCCCAAACAGGCCCGCGAAGATTTCGAGGCCTATGTGGAGCACGTGATCGAGACGCTGATCCCGCTGGGGTGATCTGATCGCTGCAGGCAAGCAGAAGGCCGCGGAAACGCGGCCTTTTTTGTATGCGGCCGTTGGACGGGGCCGCGCGTCGCCACAAAAAACAACGGCCCCTTTCGGGGCCGTTGCATCAGACGTTGTTGATCAGTGGATCGATCAGAACTTCTGCGAGTACTTCATGTACAGGAAGCGACCGATGTCGTAGCCGCCGTAGTACGAGAAGTTCGAGTTCGGCTGCGAGGTCATCATCGGGCCGACCTTGTTGAACACGTTGTTGGCGCCCACGGCGACGGTGGCATTCCACGGGGTGGCATAGGACACCTGCACGTCGTGGAAGGTCACTGCGCCCAGCTCGGTCTGCGGCGAGATCACGCCCAGGGTGTCCGGTGCGCTGTAGGTGGGCAGGGTGCAACGCGTGGGGAAGCGGCAGCTTTCCTTGGTGCCGGAGAAGTAACGCACGTTCCAGTTGACCGACAGGTCGTTCATGCTCCAGCCCAGGCCCAGGTTCGAGCGCACGCGGAAGAATGCACCGAAGCCATTGTTCTGCGACGGCACGGCGTCCACATCGTCCGTGGACTTCTCTTCGTACTTGCCCACGTACGTGGTCGACGACTTGGCCGAGAAGCGGCCGAAATCGGTGTCACGGCTGTAGCTGATGTCGAAGTCGAAGCCTTCGGTTTCGGTGTAACCGGCGTTGCGGTTGCCGTAGTTCAGGGTGCCCACGATGTTGCCGTTGTTCGGGTCACGGCTGAACATCGAGCAGCGCGATTCGATCAGGCGGACATAGCAGTCTTCCATGATCAGGTTCGGGCTGTCGCTGACGATCGTGTTGTCGATGCGGATGCTCCACCAATCCACACCCACGCTCAGGCCGGTGACGTAGCTCGGGCTGTACACGAAGCCGACCGTCTTGGACTCGGAGGTTTCCGGGGTCAGGTTCGGGTTCGAGCCGGAGTTGAACGGCACCGGGCTCTGTGCGGCACGGCCGGTCGTCGGGACGAAGCCCTGCGACAGCTGGCGGTAGCCCTGGCCGACATCCTGGACGCAGCGTGCGCTGCCGCGGACGTCGCCGTAGACGCTGTCGCACGGATCGACGAAGTTGGTCGGGAAGGTCTGCGAGGTGCCGCCGTACAGATCACCGATGGTCGGGGCGCGGAAGCCCTCGGCATAGGTGGCACGGACCAGCAGGTCGTCGATCGGACGCCACTTCAGGCCGAACTTGTTGTTGGTGGTGTCACCGAAGCTGGTGAAATCCGAGTAACGGGTGGCCACGTCCAGGGTCAGTTCCTTGGCGAACGCCAGATCCGCCAGGATCGGGATGTTCAATTCCAGGTAGAACTCATCCAGGGCGTAGGAACCCTTGGTCGGACCGGACGCCAGGTTGGTCGAGTCACCCGACTGGGCGATCGCATCCGGGTTGAACGCACCGCTTTCCTTGCGGTATTCATAGCCGACCGCGAAGCCCAGGTCGCCCGCCGGCAGCGGCACGATGGTGCCGGACAGGTTGGCGAAGTAGTTGTGGGTGGTGGTCTTGCCGGTGGCGTGTTCTTCGCGGAACAGGTAGTTCTGCACGTTCGGATCGCCCAGCGAGTACTGGTCGCTGCCTGCGCCGTAGCCGGCATACGGGTTCCACGGCACGCAGCCGGCGATCTCGTTGCCCGGGGTGCCGCAGACGACCTGGCCGGAGGAGTTGAGGAACGACGGACCCACAGCCGCGGCGACGGCCGGGATGTAGAAGTTGCCGTTGTTGATCAGCAGGCTGTCGTTTTCGTTGTACAGCGCGCCGACATCCCAGTTGAAGAAGCGGTCACCGATTTCGAACGAACCTTCCAGTGCCGCGGCGAAACGCCAGGTGGTCAGGGTCGAATCGGTGGTACGCGGGACTTCCCAGCCACGGCGACGGAAGTCGACGTCGTTGGTCTGCGAGTACAGCGGGTTGCCATCAGCATCGACGAAGCTGGCGACGTCGGCCTGGTACAGGTCACGATTGCCGTTCGGGTTGAAGTAGCTGCCATTGCTGACCAGGGTGCGGCTGCCATCCGGATTGGTCTGATAGACCGCGCCGGCCATCGGCACGCCGAAGGCGGACGACTGCAGCGGGTAACCGGCGATCTGACGCTGCGACTGGCGCTTGGTGTAGGACAGGTCCGTGGTGAAGCGGACGTTGTCGGTGATGTCGTAGTTGCCGCTGACGAACAGCGAACGACGCTCCAGCGGGGTCAGCAGGTGCATCTGATCGGACGAACGGCTCTGATCCGCAGCGGTCTGCGGGTGGAAGTCGTTGGCACCGATGGCATCGCTGCCCTGATTGGCGACCGACCAGCCGGCGCTGCGGCGGACCGGGTTGCCCTGGGCGTTGAGCACCAGCGCGCCCGCAGCATTGCGGTTGAACTGGTTGGCAAAGCGGTTGTAGTTACCGTACTGGCCGACCGGGGTCAGCGAGGAGGCCGGATCCCAATCCGGGTAGGTGTCGGCCGTGAACGGACGATCCTTGGCCCACACGCCTTCTTCCTTGTGGTACTCGGCGCCGACGGTCAGCGAGCCGCGGTCACCGGAGAAGCCCATGACGAAGTCGTAGGTTTCCTTCTCGCCATCGCCCTGGCTGTACTGGCCCTTGTAGACGTTCGCTTCCAGGCCGTCGAAGTTCTTGCGGGTGATGATGTTGATCACACCGGCCATCGCGTCCGAACCGTAGATCGACGAGGCGCCGTCCTTCAGCACGTCGATGCGCTCGACCATCGAGGTCGGGATGATGGAGATGTCCTGGTAGCCGTCCGGGCTGATGCCCAGGCGCTTGCCATTGACCAGCACCAGCGTGCGCTGTGCGCCCAGGTTGCGCAGGTCGATGTACTGACCACCGGCTTCCTGGTTGGAGGTCAGCGGCGAGGCGCGGCTGAAGTTCGGGCTACCGGCGGCCGAAATGTTCTGCAGGATGTCGCCGACCGAGCTGAAGCCCTGGTTCTGGATATCTGCACGCGAGATGGTCAGCACCGGCTGCGCGGTCTCGACGTCAACCTGGCGGATGCGCGAACCGGTGACCGAGATGCGGTCCAGATTGGTGGTGCCAGTGGCTTCCTGGGCGACGGCGCTGCCGGTGCCGGCAGCGCTGGCGATCAGCGCGAGGACGACGGCGTCACGCAGTTTGTTGCTGTTGCGATTCATTGGGCTCTCTCTCCAAGTTGACTTGGGTGCAACGTGTTGGGATGGGCTTCAGCGCGGGGACGAAAGGCGTTCCCAATCCGTGAAGCTGACTCGATAGTAACCACGTGCAACTAAAAATTAAAGAGCCGTTAATGTTCCATGTGATTTAGGTGAAATTCGGCAAAGCCTTTGCAGCATAAGGCTCTAAGCGATATCTGCCGCCCAAAACGTCTCATTTGTTAAGATTTTTGTTAAAAAAATTTCACCCTGAATGGGCCGTGTGCGCCCTTGACAGGCAGCCCAAACGAAAAAGGGCGCCTCGTGGAGGCGCCCTTTGGATGACGTGTATTGACGGGTCGTCGCAACGACAGGTCAGAGATCCTGCTCGTACCGCACGTAGGGGACGGTGCCCTCGTCCGTGCTCTCGTTGCGGGGGGCGAACGGGTTCTTGCCGCGGGTGACCACGTTCTCGGCGCCCACGGTGAGCTGCCCGCTCCACGGCGTGCGCCAGGTCAGGCCGACCCCCAGGCCTTCCCACTTGCCGGGCTGGCCCGGAACATCGACCACGCGGCCGATGATGTTGCCGCTGAAGTTGCCATAGCCGGCACCGATGGTGAGGCTCTTGCTGTCCCAGCGGTCCACGATCGCCGGCGAGGCGTCCGCGATGGGGACCAGACGCGCCTTGGCATAGGTGCCGCCGATCGAGACGAAGCCCTCGCGGCCGATGTTCTTCTGCCCGAAGACGGTCAGGTCGTTCTGTTCGGCGCGCAGCGAAGGCGATTTGTTCGGGCCAGCCAGCCACGCGGGCAGGGTGTCGCGGCCGCTGCCGGCGGTGATGCCCACGCGGCCGCCAGGCCGGTTGAACGCGGCGGTGCCACTGACGCGGCGGCTGAGCGTGTTGTCTTCCTCATCGCCCAGTGTCGCCAGCATGCAATGGCTGGCCAATCCGCTGATGCTCGTCCCGCGACTGCTGTTGCACAGCAGACCCAGCGAGTCACCCGAGGACAGGCCGAAGGCCGCGTCCAGGGAGCTGCGGCCGAAATGCCAGCGCGCACCGACCGCCTGCTCGCCGGTGGGTTCCAGATACAGCAACGCCTCCACCTTGCCGCTGCCCTTGTTCCAGACCGGCAACACGGTGCCGTCCTGCTTGCCCTTGGCCTGCGCATGCGCGCCCGAGATCGCGCCTAGGGCGATCATCAGGGCCAGCGGTAGACGCAGAAGGGAATGCATGGGAACTCTCAGACAAGCGCGGTGAACACAAGTTCCCGCCGAAGCGGGACATTGATCCTAGGGCGTTTATGATTTCTTAACAAGTCTTGGTTCTCCCCAGAACAAAACGCTTGCCAAGTTTACTGAAGCCGTTCAGGTGCCGGCGAGGATACATCCATCTCGCGGAACAGTATGTCGAATTCCGTCAACGGAAAGTGATACTCCTGCCCGCAGAATTCGCACCGCACTTCCACCGCGCCGGTTGGCTCGGCGGCAGCCCGGGCCTCTTCCTCGCCAATCGACTGCAACATGCCTGCCACCCGCTCGCGCGAGCACGAACAGGCGAAGCGCAGGGCCTTGTCGCCGAGCAGTTCCGGCGTCTCTTCATGGAACAGGCGGTGCAGCAGATCGTGGCCCGGTACCTCCAGCAGTTCCTGCTTGCCCAGGGTCTCGAACAGCGCGCTGGCACGCGACCAGCCGTCCTGGTCGCCTTCATCGCCCGGCAGCTTCTGCAACAGCAGGCCTGCGGCGCGGGTGCCGTCGGCGGCCAGCAGCAGCCGGGTGGGCAGCTGTTCGGACTGGCGGAAATAATCCTCGAAGGCTTCGTCCAGACCGGCTGCGGTCAGGCCGACCAGGCTCTGGTAGCGCTGCGGTTCGCGCGGGTCCAGGCCGGGGTTTTCGATGGTGATCGCCAGCAGCGCGTCCTCGCCCAGCGCGGTCAGGTCGCGCGGGGCGTCGCCGCCGCCGTCGGCCAGCTGGACGATGCCGCGCAGCGTGCCGGCCGCGGTGCACTCGGCGAACAGGGTACGCATCGCGGTGTTGCTGCGCAGCTGGATCGACAGGCGGCCATCGACCTTGGTGTGGCCGGTGAACAGCGCCGAGGCCACGCTGGCCTCGCCGAGCAGTTCAGCGGCGCCCGGCGGATAGACCGCGTGGGACAGGATCTCCCGCCAGGTGTCATCGAGGTGCACGTGCACGCCGCGGACGCCGGCATCGGGGAGCAGGAAACGGACAAGGGAGTCGGATTGGGCGGTCATCGGTTCGGTGGCTGCGCGAAAGGAGTGCCGGTTGCCGGATAATGCGCCGACAACCGTGCAAGTAAAGGATGCACCAGTAATGGGGGCAGAGCGCAGCAACCTCAAGGTCGAGCCGGACCTGGAACCGTCACGTCCGCGCCGCTGGCACTGGAAGCGCCTGCTGTGGCTGCCGGTACTGTTTGTCGCCTTCAGTGTGCTGCAGGTGCTGGCCCTGCGTTTCATCGACCCGCCGGTGTCCAGCGTGATGCTGTGGCGCTACGGCGAAGCGTTGGGGGAGGGCGACTGGAGCTACCGGCTGCACTACCAGTGGCGCGACTTGGACCAGATGGCGCCGAGCCTGCCGATTTCGCTGGTGGCCGCCGAGGACCAGCGCTTCCCGGAGCACAACGGCTTCGACCTGCAGGCCATCGAGAAGGCGCGCGACCACAACGCACGCGGCGGCCGCCTGCGCGGGGCCAGCACGATCAGCCAGCAGGTCGCCAAGAACCTGTTCCTGTGGCAGGGCCGCAGCTGGATCCGCAAGGGCCTGGAGGTCTGGTACACCGTGTTGATCGAAGCGCTGTGGCCGAAGTCGCGGATCCTGGAGATGTACGCCAACATCGCCGAGTTCGGCGACGGCATCTATGGCGCGCAGGCCGCGTCCCGGCAGTACTGGAACAAGGACGCGTCGCGGCTGAGCCCGGCCGAAAGCGCGCGGCTGGCAGCGGTGCTGCCATCACCGCGACGTTACAACGCGGCCCAGCCCGGGCCCTACGTCCAGCGCCGCGCGACATGGATCCAGCGGCAGGCGCGGCAGTTGGGCGGGAGTGGTTACCTCAGCGAGGATTGAGCGTTCATGAACGTGATTGGCTGACGCTACAATCGCCGCATGAACAGCCCACGCCTGACCGTCGTCGTCGCCGCCCACAATGAAGCGCTTGCCTTGCCGATGCTGCACCCACGGCTGCGTGCGGTGCTCGATGGACTGGAAGGTATCGACGGCCGCGTGCTGTATGTGGACGACGGCAGTACCGATACGACATGGGACGTCATGCAGGGATTGGCCGCTGCCGACGGCTGCGTCGGCGTGCTGCGGCTCTCCCGGAATTTCGGCAAGGAAGCGGCGCTCACCGCCGGGCTGGATTTCGTCGACGACGGTGCGGTGATGATCCTCGATGCCGATGGCCAGGATCCGCCGGAACTGATTCCCGAGTTCGTCGCGCTGTGGCAACAGGGCTATGACAACGTGTACGGCACGCGCCTGGTGCGCGATGGCGAAAGCTGGCTCAAACGGTCTACAGCCAAGGCGTTCTACCGGGTGATCGGGCGGCTGTCCAAGACACCGATTCCGGCCGATACCGGCGACTTCCGCCTGTTGTCGCCGCGCGCGCTGCAGGCGCTGGGTCAGCTGCGTGAGCGCCACCGCTTCATGAAGGGGCTGTTCGGCTGGGTGGGCTTCCGGCGCAAGGCCCTGCCTTACCACCGCCATGCGCGGCTGGTCGGGGAGAGCAAATTCGGGTTCTGGCGGCTCTGGAACTTCGCGTTGGAAGGGATCACCGGCTTTTCGACCGCGCCGCTGCGGGTGACCACCTATCTGGGCCTGGCAGCGGCGAGTTTCGCGTTCCTGTTCGCGCTGGTCGTGGTGCTGAAGGCCGCGCTGTACGGCGACCGTGTCGCTGGGTGGCCAACGATGATGGCGGTGATCCTGTTCCTTGGCGGGATACAGCTGATCGCGCTGGGCCTGATCGGTGAATACCTGGGCCGGCTGTACGAAGAATCCAAACAGCGCCCGCTGTACCTGATTGACACCTGGCAGGCCCCGTTCGTGGCAGACTCGGCCCTGCATCCCATCGGTGGAGAGCAGCGAGATGACCACGGTACGACAGCTGTTGGAAGGCAAGTCCCCTGAGGTATTCGCAGTCGCCCCGACGTCGGCGGTGATCGACGCCATCCGGTTGATGGCTGAAAAGGGCATCGGCGCGGTTCTGGTGATGGAAGGCCGGCACCTGGTCGGCATTCTGTCCGAGCGCGATTACGCGCGGAAGATCGTGCTGCACGAACGCTCCTCACGCACAACCGAAGTCCGCGAGATCATGACCCCCAAGGTGGTGACCGTCGCGCCAGGCGAGCAGGTCGAGCACTGCCTGCAACTGGTGACCGATTACCGCATCCGCCACCTTCCGGTGGTCGATGGCAACGGGGTCCTCGGCGTGATCTCGATCGGCGACCTGGTCAAGTCGGTGATCGACGAACAGGCACAGAAACTCGATCAGCTCCAGCAGTACATCGTCGCCGGTTGAGCGTGGATCCTTGCTGGCCGGCATGCCGGCCATGAGTCGGCATCCGGCCAGAATGGGCCGGAATCACTTGGCGTAGCGGCCACCGCAGTTGCTGTCCTCGCCCGGCCCGGTTTCGATCGTCGCCAGCAGCGCGGCGGGCGGGGCAATGCTGCCCAGCGCCAGGGCGATCGCCCCGCGGATGCCCAGCGCCTTGAAGTCCGGCCGGAACGAGGGATCCTTGAAGGTTCCGCCGATGCGCAGCGGCGAGCGCAGCGCCAGGATGCTCATGTCCTTCGGGCGCGGTCGCAGCAGCAGATCCAGCTGTTCCTGTTTCAGATCCACCTTGCCCTCGCCAAGGATCAGGGTGTCGGTGGTATCGAAGGCGAGCGAACGCGACTGCATCACGCCGTTGGTCACCCCGAAGTCGCCCCACGCGCAACGCAGTGGAATCTGCTTGTCACCGGTGAACAGGAACTTCACCGATTCGGCGACATCCAGCCCGGCCAGTTCCATGATCAGATTGCCGACATGGCCGCGGCCGATGCCGACCGCCACGGTGCCATCGGAGCTGCCAAGCATGGCCGCGACGGAGTTGCCCTGGCCGGTCAGGTTGACGTCGCCACTGATACCGCCGGAGGCCTGCTCGGCCAGCTTCGCATCGGGGAACAGCTTGCCCAGCTGCACCTTGCGGATGGTGGCCTGCAACTGCGTGGAAATGGCCTGCTTGCGGGCATCCATCCGGATCGTGCTGCGGATATCGCCGCCGGCCACACCAAAGTTGAGCGGTTCCAGGCGCAGCAGCCCGTCGTTGAGCTTGAGGTGCGCATCCATGTCATCCAGCGGCAGGGCCGGCGAGTTGATCCGTTGCGCTTTCCAGCGCACATCGGCATCCATCGCGCGCAGCTTGGACAGGTTGTAGGGTGTATCCGGCAGTACCTTGGCACGGGCCGCCAGCGCGGCTGCCTTCGCCTTCTGCTCGGCATTGGCCGATTCCCCCGCGCCGGTCTTCGGCGGCGCCCCGATGAAGCCGGCCAGGTCGTCGAAGTCCAATCGCTTGGACACCAGATCCGCCTTCAGGAATGGCCGGTCACCGCTCACATCGATCTGCGCGGTCCCGCCCAGATCGCTGTCACCGGCCGTGCCCGTGAAATTCTCATAGCGCCAGATCGCGTTGTCGCGCTTGAGCTGTCCCTTGAGCTTGTACGGCGGCGTGGAGGGCATGGCGACCCCGATCAGCGGGTACAGATCCTCCATATCCTGGCCACTCAGCATCAACTCCAGATTGAACACCCGCAACTGGAAAGGATTGGTCAACGTCCCACTGGCGATCGCATGCGTATTCCCGGCGCGCCCATCCAGATGGATGCGGAACGGATGGCCGGTATTGGTCAGCTCGAGCGGCGACTCGGTATTGCCCTCCAGCGAGAACGGATTGCCCTGCCAGCGCCCTTTGCCCTTCACCAGCAGCGGCGGACCACTGTCCTTGTCGCGTGGCTTGCCACTGTCGAGCGACACCAGCACATCGGTCCGGCCCGCCGCATCCCGGAACTGCAGCCGCCCATCATCGACCAACAACCGCTGCAGCACCGGCGGATCACCGTCGCTCGGCCCCAGGAAATCCCAATTGCCCGGCTGATTCTTCTCCGGCGCGGTTTCCAGCAACAGATCCGGCCGCGTCAAGCGGATCTCCGGAATCCGCACCTGCCCACGCAGCAGCGGCCACACCCGCAGATCGATCTCCACCCGATCCGCCGTCGCCATCTGCGGCTGCTTGGCCCACGTCGCATTGGCAAAGGTCAGCCCATCACCGCGCAGCGTCGTCACCCGACCCAGATCGACATCCAGATCGCCCGTGATATGGAACTCACGCCCGGTCTTGGCCTGCACCGCCCGCTCCACCGGTCCCTTGAACCAGTTCCAATCCCACAATGCGATCAGGATCAACAGCGCAGCGAACAGAAACACCAGGATCGCCAACCACCGCTGCCCCCGCTTGCCAGGACGACGCCAGCGCCAGCGGGAACGGGAAGGGGCATCGGACGGAACAGGGGAGGGCACAGTATTCACCTCCCCATGGTTGCCCTTGCATCGTGCAGGCAGCGCGAAGCATTGGTAAGGGTACTGTCAGGGTGAGGCGTGTCGACCGTCGGCGCCGCCGTTGTCGATGACTGCTCCAGGCGCGGTGCGTCGGCCATGCTTGGCATCCGGTCCAACCAGGATTCTGACCTTCTCAGGCCACCGGCCAAGGGTGAGCGGGGCGGTGCGGGTGGGTTGGCGGGACCATGAGCGCCATGGATGGCGCGACATGAGCCTCCAGGGACGGATTCACGGCGTGTCCCGCCGACCCACCCGTGCCGACCCCGCCTGGCGCATTCCTGACGCCCGAGTCGCTCTTGGTCTTGCTCTTGCCGTTGCCGTTGCCGTTGCCGTTGCTGTTGCTAGTCCTGGTGCTAGTGCTAGTGCTAGTCCTAGTGCTAGTGCTCTCGCTGGTCCGGGTGCCGTCGCACTTGCCTGGCAGAAAACAGCACTCAGAGAATCTGCGCCGTCACCGCAACGAAGTGGCACACACTCCCACCGATCACGAACAGATGCCAGATCGCATGCGAATACGGCACCGACTCCCGGTGATAGAACACCGTCCCCAACGTATAGAACACCCCGCCGGCCAACAGCCACCCCAGCGTCCACGCATCCAGCGAATGCCACATCGGCTTGATCGCCACCATCACCATCCAGCCCATCGCGATATAGATGATCGTCGACAGCAGCTTGAACCGGCCCGTGTAGAACAACTTGAACACCACCCCGAACAGCGCCAGCGCCCAGATTGCCGTGAACATCCCCCAGCCCCACGGACCCCCGCGCAGACCGATCAGCGTGAACGGCGTGTACGTACCGGCGATCAACAGGTAGATCGCACAGTGATCGAACACCTTCAGCCGGCCCTTGGCGACCGGATGCTGGATCGCGTGATAGAGCGTGGACGCCGTATACAACAGCAACAGCGCCACCCCGAATACGATCGCACTGGCCAGCTGCCAGCCGTCGCCGTAGATGGCGGCCAGGGTGATCAGTACTGCACTGCCAGCCAGTGCAGCGACGGCGCCAAGCCCGTGGGTCAGGGCGCTGGCGATTTCTTCTCGAACGGAAACGACAGAGGTCATGGCGATGATCGGAGTGCGGGGAGGGGGAGCCCGCTCCCCCCTATCATCGCCGCGATGGCGCGCGCATGCACGCGCGCCTGTTCAGCCGGTAGACCGGTCGAGCGATCAGCTGACCGAGATGCTGTGCGCTGCTTCGCGGGTGGCCGCGAAGCGAACATCCGGCGCGCGCTCCTGCGCCAGCTGCAGGTTGACCCGCGTCGGTGCCAGATAGACCAGCTGGCCGGCGGCATCGATGCTCAGGTTGCCGGCGTTCTTCTCGCGGAACTCCTCCAGCTTCTTCTCGTTGCTGCAGGTGACCCAGCGCGCCGTGGTCACACTGACCGGCTCGAAGGTGGCTTCCACGCCGTACTCGTCCTTCAGGCGATACGCCGCCACATCGAACTGCAGCACACCCACCGCGCCCAGGATCAGGTCGTTGCTCATCAGCGGGCGGAAGAACTGCGTCGCGCCCTCTTCGGAGAGCTGCGCCAATCCCTTCTGCAACTGCTTGAGCTTGAGCGGATCGCGCAGGCGTGCGCGGCGGAACAGTTCCGGCGCGAAGTTCGGGATGCCGGTGAAGCTGACCGCTTCGCCCTCGGTGAAGGTGTCACCGATGGAGATCGTGCCGTGGTTGTGGATGCCGATCACATCGCCCGGCCATGCCTCGGCGGCGATCTCGCGGTCGCTGGCCATGAAGGTCAGCGCATTGGCCAGCTTCATTTCCTTGCCGGTGCGCACATGGAAGGTCTTCATGCCGGCCACGAAACGGCCCGAGCACACCCGCATGAAGGCCACGCGGTCGCGGTGCTGCGGGTCCATGTTGGCCTGGATCTTGAACACGAAGCCGGTCAGCTTGTTTTCCTGCGGCGCGATGATGCGGCCAGTGGTCGCGCGCGGCTGCGGTGACGGTGCATGCTCGACGAAGAAATCCAGCAGCGGCTGCACGCCGAAGTTGTTCACACCCGAGCCGAAGAACACCGGCGTCTGCTTGCCGGCCAGGTAGGCCTCCACGTCGAACGGATGGCTGGCGCCCTGCACCAGCTCCAGCTCGTCACGCAGGTCGGCCAGCATGCGCTCACCGATCTTCTCGGCCAGTCCGGGCGAGTCGATCGAGGGGAAGATGGTCGAATCCTGGCGGGTGAAGTTGCGGCCCTGCTCGTACAGGTGCACCTCACCGCTGATCAGGTGGACCACGCCCTTCAGGCGCTGGCCCATGCCGATCGGCCAGGTGACCGGCGCGCACTGGATGCCGAGCACGCTTTCCACTTCATCCAGCAGATCGATCGGCTCCTTGCCCTCGCGATCGAGCTTGTTGATGAAGGTCATGATCGGGGTGTCGCGCAGGCGGCAGACTTCCATCAGCTTGATGGTGCGCTCTTCCACGCCCTTGGCCACGTCGATCACCATCAGTGCCGAGTCCACCGCGGTGAGCACGCGGTAGGTGTCCTCGCCAAAGTCGGCGTGGCCGGGGGTGTCGAGCAGGTTGACGATCTTGCCTTCGTACGGGAACTGCATCACCGAGGAGGTGACCGAGATCCCGCGCTCCTTTTCCAGGGCCATCCAGTCGGAGGTCGCATGGCGCGCGGCCTTGCGGCCCTTGACCGAACCGGCCATCTGGATCGCACCGCCGAACAGCAGCAGCTTTTCGGTCAGCGTGGTCTTGCCGGCGTCAGGATGGGAAATGATGGCGAAGGTGCGGCGGCGCGCAGCTTCGGTAGCGACTTCGGACATGGCGTGACGCGCCCGCCCGGGGCGCTTTTCATGGAGATAAGCCGCCCAGTATAACGGGGGCGGGCGTAGCCGGGGTCAGGGCAGGGCGGATGCGCCGGCCTCGTCCGTTGTCCGGGCGAAGTGCAGCTCGCCGTGTGGGCTGACGATCCGTGCCGGGATCGAGCGCAGCCGCATGCCCGCATTGACCTGGACCGCGAAGTGCAGGTGCGGCGCGGCGCTGTAGCCGGTGTTGCCCGAGAGCCCGATCCGCTGCCCCGCCTGGACCTGCTCGCCCGGGCGGACCAGTACGCCGTGGTGCTGCAGGTGGGCATACACCGCCATGCTGCCGTCCTCATGCAGCACCCGCACCAGGTTGGCCCGGCCCAGATCGTGGTCCCGGTCCTGCCCATTGCCCTGATACCCGGCCTGGACCTGCATGACGGTTCCTGCCCGCGCCGCGAGCACGGGCGTGCCCTCGGGCAGGGCGAAGTCGATGGCCTCGCGGTTCTCTGCATCGTTGTGGCTGAACTGCCCCTGCGGTGCCTGGCTGACCTGGATGCGCGCGGCATCGAACGGCAGGAGGTAGGTCACATTCTGCGGGCGCGCACCGGGGTCGCCCGGAACGGCCGTCAGATCCAGGCGGAGCGTGGTACTACCGGCCGGCGGCTGCAGGCGGGTCACCACGACGCTGGCGCCGGCGGCCACTACCGTCTGAACGGGTAGCCCCGGCAGCGCGGGGGCGCCGGCGGCGGCGCGCAGTTCGACCTGGACCGGCCCGGCCACGCGGTTGTCGACCCGGGCCTGCCAGCGGTCTCCAGCCCCTTCCAGGGTCAGTACGGCCAGGGCCGGCACCGGCGCGCCAGCGGTGCGCTGCGCCGGGGCAGCGGTTGCAGGCCGGTCGGCCCGCCAGCCGTTCCGCCAGTTCGCCCCCGGGCCGGCCCAGGCGTTCAGCACCGGCATCATCATCAGAATCACCGCGGTGAAACGTAAGCAGCGCAAGGCGTCGGCCGGTCAGGGAGGATCCCGGAGTATGCGCGACTGATGATCATCTGGAATATATATCGCTTCATGCCGATGAAGGGATTGACATGGGCCGGAAGCGCTGGCATCGTGGCTCCACCATCGAGACCGGCAGAGGGACAGGCCCTTTGAAGCCGGGGCAGCCCGCAGACGCGAAAGCGACCTGCGTAGGTGCCAAATCCTGCGGAGACCGTTGGTGTCTTCCGAAAGATGGTTCGAACCGTGCACCGTGCGTGCGCTTCGAACGCGAGCTCCGCGAAAGCTCGATGGCCGACTCCTACTTTGGATACCGCCATGCGCTTCGCCACCGCCGCCCCTGTCGCCACCGACTCCTTCGCCCCGCTCAGCGTCCCCGTCGACGCCGGGCTGAACGCCGTGCGCGGCGATATCGCGGCGGTACTGTCGATGCGTCACGGCGGACCGCGGCCGGTACGTCTGCGCTACGAATGCGTCGGCCGTGCCGATGCGCCGGTGGTGGTGCTGGCCGGCGGCATCTCCGCGCACCGCCATGTGGCGGCCAATGCCGAATTCCCCGAAAAGGGCTGGGCCGAGGGCCTGGTGGCCGCAGGTCGCGCGCTGGATCCGGCCTCGCTGCGCATCCTGGCGTTCGATTTCATCGGCGCCGACGGCGCGCTCGACCTGCCGATCGATACCGCCGACCAGGCCGATGCGCTGGCCTTGCTGCTCGACCATCTTGGCATCGCCCGCCTGCAGTGCTTCGTGGGCTACTCCTACGGCGCGCTGGTCGGCCAGCAGTTCTCGATCCGTCACCGCCAGCGCGTACAGAAGTTGATCGCGGTGAGCGGTGCGCATCGCCCGCATCCGTATGCCGCGGCCTGGCGTGCGCTGCAGCGCCGTGCGGTTGCGCTGGGCCAGCTTCAGTGCGCCGAGAGCCACGGGCTGTCGCTGGCGCGCCAGTTCGCCATGCTCAGCTACCGCACGCCGGAAGAATTCGGCGAACGCTTCGATGCCGCGCCGGAAGTGGTCAACGGCCGCGTGCGCGTTGCCGCCGAAGACTATCTGGATGCCGCCGGTGCGCAGTACGTCGCCCGCACCCCGGTCGATGCTTACCTGCGCCTGTCCGAATCCATCGACCTGCACCGCATCGACCCGGCCGCCATCCAGGTGCCGACCGTCGTGGTCGCTGTGGAAGGCGATCGCCTGGTCCCGCTGGCCGACTGCGTCGGCCTGGTCGAGGGGCTGGGCCCGCGCGGCAGCCTGCGCGTGCTGCGCTCGGCGTATGGCCACGACGCCTTCCTGAAAGAAACCGATCGCATCGACGCGATCCTCGCCACCGCTTTTCGATCCCCCGGAGAAACCGCATGAGCCGTTCCGCTGGTACCGAGCCGTCCTGTAGCCGCGTCACCGCCGCCGTGCGTGCCGGCATCGACCGTGACACCGCCCACGGCGCGGTGACCCCGCCGATCGTGCTGTCCTCGAACTTCAGCTTCGATGGCTTCGGCAACAAGCGCCAGTACGACTACACGCGCAGCGGCAACCCGACCCGCGATCTGCTCGGTGAAGCGCTGGCCGAACTGGAAGGCGGCGCGGGCGGGGTGATCACCTCCACCGGAATGGGCGCGATCAATCTGGTGCTCAATGCGCTGCTGCAGCCCGGCGATACGCTGGTGGTGCCGCACGATGCGTACGGCGGCAGCTGGCGCCTGTTCAACGCATTGGCGAAGAAGGGCCACTTCGGCCTGATCACCGCCGACCTGACCGACCCGCGCTCGTTGGCCGACGCGCTGGCGCAGTCGCCGACGCTGGTGCTGATCGAAACCCCGTCCAACCCGCTGCTGCGCATCACCGACCTGCGCTTCGTCATCGATGCCGCGCACAAGGCCGGTGCCAAGGTAGTCGTCGACAACACCTTCCTGTCCCCGGCGCTGCAGCAGCCGATCAGCTTCGGTGCCGATCTGGTGCTGCACTCCACCACCAAGTACATCAACGGTCACAGCGATGTGGTCGGCGGGGCGGTGATCGCGCGTGATCCGGCGGTGCACGAGCAGCTGGTGTGGTGGGCCAACGCGCTGGGCCTGACCGGTTCGCCTTTCGATGCCTTCCTGACCCTGCGTGGCCTGCGTACGCTGGGTGCACGCCTGCGCGCACACCAGGAAAACACGGCGGCCGTGGTCGAGCTGCTGGCCGCCAGCGATGCAGTCGCCAGCGTGTACTACCCGGGCCTGGCCGATCACCCCGGCCACGCCATCGCAGCCCGTCAGCAGAGCGGCTTTGGCGCGATGCTGTCCTTCGAACTGGCCTCGTGCCCGGGCGAGGATCCGCATGCGGCGGTGCGCGCCTTCGTGGATGGCCTGCGCTGCTTCACCCTGGCCGAATCGCTGGGCGGCGTGGAAAGCCTGGTCGCGCATCCGGCGACCATGACCCACGCGGCGATGACCCCGGAAGCGCGTGCGCACGCCGGGATCAGCGAAGGGCTGCTGCGCCTGTCGGTCGGTATCGAGTCACCGGAAGACCTGGTGGCCGATCTGCAGGCTGGGCTGGAACGCGCCCAGGTTGTGATCGATCAGCACCGCGATGTGCAGCGCCGTAAACAGGTGGATGCATGAGCGCGGTGCTGAACCTGCCGCTGGCGGCCCATCGCAAGCTGGCCCTGCTCGGTACCGGCACGGTCGGCACCGCGTTCGTGCAGCGGTACGCCGCGCTGCAGGATCGCGGTGTCACGCTGCCCTCGTTCTCGTGGCTGGCCAACTCACGCACGGCGCGTGCCTGCGAACAGACCCCCGCGGATGAGCTTGCACAGGCCAACCTGGCCGCGCGCGGTGCGGTCGCATTGCAGCCGTGGGCGGAAGCCGAGGGCCTGCAGCGGGGCGATGTGGTGGTCGATGCGACCGCCAGTGACGACGTAGCCAACTGGCACGAACAGTGGCTGGCACGGGGCGTGCACGTGGTGACCGCCAACAAGCTCGGCCAAGGCGCACAGTTGGCCCGTGCGCAGGCCATCGCCGACAGCGGCCAGCAGGGTGACGCGCGCTATGGCGACAGTGCCACCGTGGGCGCAGGCCTGCCGCTGCTGAGCAGCCTGCGCGCGCTGGTCGCCGGCGGCGACCGCATCCATCGCGTGGAGGGCGTGCTGTCCGGTTCGCTGGCGTGGTTGTTCCATCATTACGATGGCCAGCGTCCGTTCTCTGCGTGGGTGCGGGAGGCGGCCGAGGCCGGCTACACCGAGCCGGACCCGCGGGTGGATCTGTCCGGCGAAGATGTCCGTCGCAAGCTGTTGATCCTGGCGCGCGCCAGCGGCATTGCGTTGCGTGCCGAGCAGGTGCAGGTTGCCTCACTGGTGCCGGATGCACTTGCTGGGCTGTCCCCGGCGGATGCGTTGGCGCAGCTGACGCTGCTGGATGCACCGCTGCAGCAGTATTGGCAGCAGGCCAACGACCAAGGTGGGTGCCTGCGCTTCGTCGGTGGCTTCGATCACGACGGTGCGTCGGTGGGGCTGCGTGTGCTCCCGCGCGACCATCCGCTGGCCGGCGGCGCGCAGACCGACAACCGGGTGGCGATTCATAGCGACCGGTATCACGCCCAGCCGCTGTTGATCCAGGGGCCGGGCGCCGGGGCGGAGGTTACCGCCGCCGCCTTGCTGGACGACGTGCTGGCGATCGTGCGGCGCTGATTGCCGCGCGATCCCAGCAAGGCACACGGTAGCGCCAGGGGTGGGCTTGCTGCGTCGGCGGATAATGGTGAGGACGGCGGCTGCCACGCATGGCGTGGCACTACCGGGGTGGTGGGCAGGTCAGTCGTGTTGTGAGATTGCCTTCAGCAGTGCCGCATTGAACCGGTCCGGGTCCTGCACCTGTGGCGAGTGGCCGAGGTCTTCGAAGCTCACCAGGGTGGCGCCTGGGATCGCTGCCGCCGCCGCTTTGCCCAGCGCAGGGTAGTTGCCGAGCGTCGCTTTCAGGGCGGGCGGTGCCAGATCGCGGCCGATTGCAGTACGGTCGGTCTGGCCGATGAACAGCGTGGTTGGCACGGTCAGCCTGGGCAGCTCATGAACCACCGGCTGGTTGAACACCATGTCCGAGGTCAGCGCCTGGCTCCATGCCACCGCCTGTTTGCCGGGGCCGTCGTACATGCGTGACTGCATGCGCACCCATTGCTCGTACTCGGGCTTCCACTGGCCGTTGTAATAGACGTCGAGCTGGTACGTCTTGATGCTGTCGAAGCTGGTCTTCAGCTCGCCCGCATACCAGGCGTCGATGCTGCGCCATGGCACGCCCTTGGCCTTCCAGTCTTCCAGTCCGATCGGGTTGACCAGCGAGAGACTGAGGGTGCGCTGCGGATACATCAGCGCGAAGCGGGCCGCGAGCATGCCTCCCATCGAATGGCCGACGATGTGCAGCTTGCCTTCGCCGTAGCCCAGATGCTCCAGCAGCGCTTCGGTATTGGCAGCCAGCTGGCCGAACGAGTATTGATAGCGCTCGGGCTTGCTCGATTTGCAGAAGCCGATCTGATCCGGCGCGATCACCCGGTAACTGGCCGCACTCAATGCCGCGATGGTGTCCTTCCAGGTGGCCGCACAGAAATTCTTGCCATGCAGCAGCACGACCGTCCCGGCGAAGCCTTTGCCACCGGCGGGCACGTCGATGTAGGCCATCTCCAGCGGCTGGCGCTGGGACTCGAACCGGAAGATCTTCACGGGGTACGGATAGTCGAAGCCTTCCAGCCGCGGGCCGTAAGTCTCAGCGGCGAAGGTGGTCAGCGGCAGGTAGGCAAGCAGGGCGGCGGCCAGGATGCGCATGGCAGTCTCCATGGGGGGAAGTCCTGACTGTACCGGAGCGGCCGTGCAGGCGTACCGACGATGCCACCGGGAGCAGCCGACCAACGGTCGGCTCTACATCCGAGCGGCCGTGCAGGCGTACCGACGATGCCACCGGGAGCAGCCGACCAACGGTCGGCTCTACATCCGAGCGGCCGTGCAGGCGTACCGACGATGCCATCGGGAGCAGCCGACCAACGGTCGGCTCTACCGCCGGGGGCGGTGGATCAGCACTCGATGACGTTGACCGCCAGCCCGCCGCGGCTGGTTTCCTTGTACTTGTCCTGCATGTCGCGGCCGGTGTCGCGCATGGTCTTGATGACCTTGTCCAGCGAGACCTTGTGCTTGCCGTCGCCGCGCATGGCCATGCGTGAGGCATTGATCGCCTTGACCGCGCCCATCGCATTGCGCTCGATGCAGGGAATCTGCACCAGCCCGCCGATCGGGTCGCAGGTCAGGCCGAGGTTGTGTTCCATGCCGATCTCGGCGGCATTCTCGATCTGGCTCGGGTTGCCGCCGAGCGCGGCGACCAGGCCGCCGGCGGCCATCGAGCAGGCCACGCCCACTTCACCCTGGCAGCCCACTTCGGCACCGGAGATCGAGGCGTTTTCCTTGTACAGGATGCCGATCGCCGCCGAGGTCAGCAGGAAATCGAACACACGCTGTTCGTTGGCACCGGGGCAGAAGCGGTCGAAATAGTGCAGCACCGCTGGCAGTACGCCGGCTGCGCCGTTGGTCGGTGCGGTCACCACGCGGCCACCGGCGGCGTTTTCTTCGTTCACGGCCAGCGCGTACAGGTTGACCCAGTCCAGCGTGGTCAGCGGGTCGCGCATCGCCGCTTCCGGCTTGGAGGACAGTTCGCGGTACAGCGCCGGGGCGCGGCGTGATACATGCAGGCCGCCGGGCAGGGTACCTTCCTGACGGATGCCGCGCTCCACGCAGGCCTGCATGGCGCTCCAGATCTCGCGCAGGCTGTCGCGGATCTCGTCCTCGGTACGCCAGCACTTTTCGTTCTCGAACATCATCTGGGCGATGCTCAGGCCACTGCGGGCGGTCTGCGCGAGCAGCTCATCGCCGCTCTTGAACGGGTAGGGCAGCGGGGTTTCATCGGGCACGATGCGGTCATCGGCCGCGTCATCCTGGTTGACCACGAAACCGCCGCCGACGGAGTAGTAATCGCGCGTGGCGATCACCTGCTCGTCCGCACCGTAAGCCGTGAAGCGCATGCCGTTGGTGTGGTACGGCAGCTTCTGGCGCTTGTTCAGGCCCAGGTCGCGCTTCTCGTCGAAGGCGATCTCGTGCTGGCCCATCAGGCGGATGCGCTTGCTGCTGCGGATCCGGTCCAGCGTTTCGGGGATGATGTCCGGATCGATCAGGTTCGGGCGCTGGCCTTCCAGCCCGAGCAGCACGGCCTTGTCGGTGCCATGGCCACGGCCGGTCAGGGCCAGCGAGCCATAGACGTCGGCGCGGATGCGCACCACGTCCTGCAGATGGCCCGGATCGAGCAGCCAGCGGTGCACGAAACGTTCGGCAGCCTTCATCGGTCCTACGGTGTGCGAAGAACTCGGGCCAATGCCGATCTTGAAAACGTCGAACGTGCTGACAGCCATGATTGCCAAACTGCGGGTATCGGATGGAGCGCTATTCTATGCTGTCGCAGGCGCCAGCCTTGAGTGCGGCGCAACATTTCCCAAGGTGGGTGGCCCGGTGTTTACCTTGTTCCAGCGTGATGACTGCCAGTTGTGCGACCAGGCCCTGGCGGTGCTGGCGCAGGCCCGGGTGGCCGATCTGGACAGTGTGTTCATCGATGACGCCCCCGCGCTGGAGGCCCGCTACGGGCTGAGGGTGCCGGTGTTGCGCGATGCGCGGGGCCGCGAGCTGGACTGGCCGTTCGATGTGGCGGCGGTAGACGCCTGGATCCGGTAGAGCCCCGCCCGGGGGGGGGGGGGCGCGGACGGGGGAAGGAGCCGGCCGGCCGCCCCACGGGGCGGAGAC
>NZ_JBDJOA010000010.1:0-99890 GCF_039674765.1 Stenotrophomonas sp. TWI273 | reverse complement strand
CCAGGCCAGCGCGCTCTCGATGAGATCGGCGTATACCGGCAGGTCCAGCGCTTTCTTCACCAGGGTGGGGTTGGTCGTGCAGTCGACCGGCTTCAAGCGCTTGATCGCCTCGTAGTCGCCGGTATCGGCAACCACCACGGACAGATCACGCAGCTGGGAGAGTTTGGACAGCGACGTCATGGAGAGCTCCTGGGCATCAGTCATCAGAGCACGCGTCGAGCAGCGCGCTGACCGCCGCCGTGTCCTGGTCGAACACCGGCGCGGCGAACGGCTCCGGGCCGGGTGTGCGGCCGAACACGATCGGCCGGGTGATGCCGCGGTAGCTGCCCAACAGCGGGTGCGGCAGCGACGTGACCATCTGCTCGGCCTGCACCTGTGGATGGTCGAACATGTCCTCGACCTGGCGCGCGGCCGCGCACGGCACCTCTTCGCCGAACAAGGCCTCCCACGCCAGCGCACTGCGCGTGGCCAGCGCGGCGTGCAACTGCGGCAACAGTATCTCGGCCTCCGCAGCCCGCTTGCGCACCGTGTCGTAGCGCGCGTCGGCTGCCAGTTCCGGCCGCCCGATCCGCTCGCACAATGCCTGCCAGAAGCGCGGGGTATTGGCCGAGATGTACAGGTATCCATCCGCGGTGGGATGGATGCCGGTGACACCGCCTGAGCGCATATCGCGGCCCACTGCCGCCGGCTCGCCCTCGGCCCAGACCATCCGCGCCGACTGCATCGTCAGCGCACTGCGCAGCAGCGACACGCCCACGAACTGGCCTTCGCCGCTGCGTTCGCGCTCGTAAAGGGCCGATGACACACCGGCCGCCACCAGCGCGGCAGCGTAGTAATCGACCACCGAGCCGTACAGGATCTCCGGGGCGCCGCCCGCCTTGCCCTGCATCGTGCACATGCCGGTCATGGTCTGCAGCACCTGGTCGTACCCTGCCTTCTCCTTCAACGGCCCCTGCTCGCCGTAGCCGGTGACCGAGCAATACACCAGGCGCGGGTTGAGCTTGTGCAGGCTCTCGAAATCGATGCCCAGGCGTACCGGCACGCTCGGCCGGAAGTTGTGCACCAGCACGTCCGCCTCGCGCACCAGGCGCATCAGCACCGCACGCTGGTCAGGCTGTTTCAGGTCCAGCACCACGCCGCGCTTGGAGCGGTTCACGCCGAGGAATGCGCGGCTCTCGGCCTCCAGCGTGGAGGGATAGCGCCGCAGGTTGTCGCCGACCGGCGGCTCCACCTTGATCACCTCCGCGCCCTGGTCGGCCAGCAGCGTGCAGCCGTAGGGGCCGGCAATGTAGGCGCTCAGATCCAGCACCCGAATGCCGCTCAACGGCCCGGTGGCACCTTCCCGCTGTGCGATGGCGAATGGAGAACTGGGGTTGCTTCCGGTCATGGTCAATACACTCGATACCTTGATGGAAGTTTCCTCCTGGCCAACGGGAAGAAACAGATCGTGTGGGTATGTTCTGGGTGGACAAAAAGCACGCTGCGGCGTCGGCGGCGCCACCGCCGCCGAACACCGCCGGGACGTCAGCCCGACGGCGCCAGCGACAGCCAGCTCAACCGCCAGCTGCCGTGATCGCGCCCGCCACACCGGTAGTAGGGCTCGAACGTCAGCGGGCCGCGGCACTCCAGCTGCACGGTGATCGACGCGCCCTCGCCCGTGTCCTCGCCCACCTGCAGCCACTGCGAGGGTGGCCGGTGCGGCAAGCGCACCGTCTCATCGGTTTTGTACCCGTCGATCAGGCCGGTGGCATACACCAGCGGCCCGTAGCTCAACCCCACGTACTCCCAGCGCAGGACCTCCTGCGCCACCGGCGCGCCATCCGGCGCGCGCGATTCCTGCACGTTGATGTTGGCCGCCCGGTGCAGGCGTGGCTGCATCGGCAGTTGCACGCAGATCGTGTCGCCGGACTGCCAGGTACGCTGCACGTGCACGAACCCGTCCGCGCCCGCCTCGGCCGCCTCGGGCTGTCCATTGACCTCGATCCGTGCGCCCGTCGCCCAGCCCGGTATCCGCACGCCGATGCTGAACTCGGCGACGCACTCGGGCAGCACGGTGACGGTCACCGTACCCTCGAAGGGGAATCGGGTCGCCTGCAGCAGGGTCACTGCACCGGCCTGCGCGTGCAGCAACGTGGCCTCGCCCGGCCCGTACAGATTGACCCGCAGCCCACCATCGGCCGCGATTCCATAGGCGACTTGTGGCAACTCTTCCACGGCCATCGCGCCGCTGGATTTGCAGCAGCGCCAGTACGTGGTGTGCACGCGCCGGCCGTTGGGATAGGTGTAGTAGCACCAGTCCTCGCCATTGGCGGCCATCGCCGCCAGCAGGTCGTTGTAGGCGGTGCGCTCCAGTTCATCGGCGTAGCGTGCGTGGCCGGTGATGGCCAGCAGCTCACGGTTGAGCTGCATCCACGCCAGTACCGAGCAGGTTTCCACATAGGCCTGCGGGAAGAAGGTGCGCGGCGCGTTGAATACCTCGCGCGACCGGTGCGCCACCCCACCCCACGGCCCGCCGCCCAGCGTGAGGTGCTGCTCGCGGATGTTGTGCCAGAGATGATCCAGCGCCTGGCGATGGTCGTCATGCCCGGTGGCCTTGTACAGCTTGGCCAGCCCGACCAGGTTCCAGCTGAGCTGATAGGCCTTGCCGGTTGCGATGAAGGCTGCGTCCTCACCAGCCAGCGCCTTGTCCAGCAGCGCCAGCCGCGGGTTGGCGTTCGCCTGCGCCAGGATGCATTCGGCCAGCGCCAGATAGCGCGGCTCGCCGGTGACCAGATAGAGATCGGCGGCAGGATCCAGCAGTACCGTGGCGGACATGCCGTGGTGGTTGCCCAGCGTGGTGATGTCGATGCCCGATTGCAGGGCCTGCCAGCACAGGTCGGCGATCCGGCACGCGGCCTGCAGGTAGGCTGCGTTACCGAGCGCGCGCCACGTTTCCAGGAACCCAAGGATCAGGTAGCTGTGCGTCCAGATGTCCCAGGTGCGCAGCGCCGGCTCGCCGTTCCAGCTCTCCGGCTTGGGCGGCTGCGGCACGGTGAAGCGACGCTCAGGCGCATAGTTGCCCAGGTAGCCGTCATCGTCCTGCTGGCTGATCAACCAGTCGGCGACGCGGCGCAACGAGGCCTCCAGCTGCGGCTGCCCGCCCTGCGCCACCGCCCGCGCGGTGGCCGAGAGCCACTTGCCGGCGTGCTCGCCATACCAGTCGCCCTCGTGGTTCTGGTGCTTGTGCGCCTGGCCGAAGATGCTGATCGGCGCGCTGTGCTCATCCACGACGAACGTGCTCAGGCGCCCGCTGCGGTTGGCTGCCAGGGCATCGCCCAGCACGCCCTGCAAGGTGACCTGTTGCGGCGGGACCAGCGTCATGCCGCGGGCGGCGGGATGCAGACGGTTCATGCCGCATCCACCACGCAACGGAAGCCGACCGTACCGGCGCGATCCTTGGACGGACCCATCAGCAGGTACTTGCCGTGCTGATCCAGGCGGTAGGCCTGCGGGAAGTACCAGTGCGAGGTCTGCGGCTGATAGCTGCTGCCGCCACGCAGTACGGCCGCGCGGGTGTGCGCATCGCTGAATTCATCGGTCCATTGCCACACATTGCCGACCAGGTCCTCCACCCCGAACGGGCTGGCCCCCTGCGGATGTGCATCCACATCCGCCGGCGGGGTGAGGCGACGGCCACGATTGACCCGCGGCACGCGTGCGGCATCCCACGCGTTGCCCCACGGGTAGAGGCGCTCGTCGGTGCCCTGCGCGGCGTACTGCCATTCCCACGCATGCGGCAGCCGCTTGCCGGCCCACGCCGCGTACGCACGCGCGTCCTCGATCGAGACCCAGGTGACCGGCTTGTTGTCCCAGCCCGCACGCGGCGCGCCGTCCTTCCAGTCCGCCAGGAAGTTGTGGTCATCGGCCGGCCGGTAGCCGCTGTCATCGAGGAAGCGCTTGAACGCGGCGTTGGTGACCGGGTGGCGATCGATGTGGAACGCAGGCAGCGCCATGCGCCGGCGATGGTGGCGGCGCGCGCAGTCTTCCCACGGGTACTGCACATCCAGGCCGGCCCAGGTGAACCCTTCGATCTCGATACCGCCCACCTGGAACAGGAACTCGCCGGCCGGGATCGTGACCATGCCTGTCGGCGCCTCGGCCTGCGGGGGCGTGCTCGCGATCGCCAGCAGTTCCTGCGGAGCGGCCTTCCACGCGGCGGAGTAACTGTTGAGGGGCTGCTGTGCGCGCTCGGCGGTCGCCGCCAGGAATTCGTCCAGACCCTCGATCGCGGTACCTGCAGCCACACTCAGGATCGCCCCGAAGCCGCGCGCTTCCATCGGCAGCTCGATGTACGCCGCGCCGTCGATGATCCGCGGCGTCAACGCGCGGCCATGCCACGCATCGAAGTAACGCGTGCCTTGCGCATGCGCCAGCGCGATCTGCTCACCGTCCACGGCGTATTCGTTGCGGTTGATCAACGTGTGCAGCGCTACCCCCTCGCCCGGGAACCGGCTGGCGAAGATGCCGCCCTGCAGGCAGACCTGGTACGGCTCCCAGTCCATCGAGACCACCAGCTGCGGGAACTGCCGGTACAGCGTGGCAATCCGGCGCAGCGCTTCACCGTCGCGCGGGGTGAACTGGTTCCAGACGCCCCAGATGTTTTCCCAGGCGTTGTAGCCGATGCCGTTGAAGAAGCAGTACTGCAGGTCGTGATTGCGGTTGCGGCCCCAGCGGTTCTCGTAGTTCACCATGTGGCGTGGCTCCAGCCACTTCCATTTGGAGACGGGCGGCACCGGGCCATCAGGCGCCTTCTTGCCCCAGCTCTGCACGTTCCAGATCAACTGCTCTTCGGAACTGATGGTGGATTCGGGCTGCACCACCACTGGATTGCCGCGTGCATCACAGGCATCGAAGAACGCCCGCGGCACACCGTTGAAGGTATCGCCGTTGATGCCGTCGGCACCGACCGCCTTGACGATCTCGGCCAGCCCATCCCAGTGCGTCACGCCCGGGTCGCGGGTGCCGTGGTCCCACGGCTTGGCCGGCAGGAACACTTTGACGCCGCGCTTCTGGAAGGCCTGCACCGCGGCCTTCAATCCCGCCAGGCCGCCGGGCATGTCATGCGCCAGAT
The DNA here is from genome assembly GCF_039674765.1 of Stenotrophomonas sp. TWI273. NCBI lineage: Bacteria > Pseudomonadati > Pseudomonadota > Gammaproteobacteria > Lysobacterales > Lysobacteraceae > Stenotrophomonas > Stenotrophomonas sp. TWI273. The sequence goes on along the minus strand of NZ_JBDJOA010000010.1, from coordinate 94,780 downwards.
CGAACTGGTTGCGGTCATCGATACCGATGTTGGGGTAGATGTACCAGATCAGCACCGAATCCAGCCCGCCGAACCGTGCGGTCAGATCGTCCAGGTACCGGTCGACGGTGTACTGCCCGGTGGCCGCATCGAAGAAATAGCGATCCTCGACCATCATCTGTGCATGCACGAAGTTGCGCTGCGCCCACTGCAGCTCCGGACGACGGTAGTTCACATCGGTGTAGCCGATCCGGACCAGGTGCTCGCGGCGCCAGTCCTTCAGTTCTTCCAGCCAATCGCCCGCGCTGGCATTGGCATCGATCATCCAGCTGCCGATATCGGCGAAGGGCCACGCCGGCGCCTTGCCGGGCGTCGGCAGGTAACGCCCGGTGGTCACGTGCGAGAACTTGTACTCGGTGCGGATCGGCTCACGCCCGTAGTCGGCTGCATCGGTGTCGTAATCGGGGCTCTGATACGGCGTGGTCATGGGCAAGGCATCCAGCAGGAAACGGAAAGGAGGGACATCAGCGCGCGCACGCTGCCGCCAGCGCGGCATGGGCGGCGGCATCGGGAACGCGCGTGGGATCGCCCAGCAGCGCCTGCACCTCGGCGCGGGTGGGAATGCTCGCCTGTGCGCCCAGGCGGGTGCAGGCCAGCGCGGAAGCTGCGGTGGCGGCCAGCAACGCCTCGGCCATCGGTTGATGGTCGGCCAGCGCAGCGATCAGGGCGCCACAGAAAGTATCGCCGGCCGCGGTGGTATCCATCGGGTCGATGCGGAACCCCGGCTGCAGCAGCACCTCGCCGTTCACCCGGGCCAGGCAGCCACGCGCACCCAGGGTCACGATCACGCAGGGCACCGGCACGCGCGCCAGCCCCGTGGCCAGGTCCGGGGGATGGCCGGCCACCACATCCAGCTCACCTTCGTTGACGATCAGCACATCCAGCAGCGCGAGCAGCGCATCGGACAGGACCTGTGCCGGCGCCGCGTTGAGCGCGACCTTGAGCCCGGCCGCACGGGCGCGGCGGGCATAGGCGGTGATGGTGGGCACGGGGGTTTCCAGCTGCAGCAGCAGCCAGCCCACGCCCTCCAGTGCCGGCAGGTGCTCCTCGCGGAGCCCGAGGTTGGCACCCGGCGCGACCGTGATCGCGTTCTCGGCGGTGTCGGCCAGGCAGATGAAGGCGGTACCGGTGGGCAGCGCAGGATCGCGCACGGTCGACAGGGCCACACCCGCATCGCGCAGGGACGCCTCGATCGGCGCGGCGAAATCATCCTCGCCCACGGCCAGCAGCATCCGTGTCGGCGCACCGCCGGCCCGCGCGCAGGCCACGGCCTGGTTGGCGCCTTTGCCACCGGGGAACGTGCTGAAGCCACGGCCCAGCACCGTCTCACCGGGCGCCGGCACATGCGTGGCGCGCACCACGAAATCGAGATTGGCCGAGCCGGCGACAAGGACGGTGGAACGTGTCGCACTACTCATGGGTCTATCGCCTCATCAACGCGGTTGTAGAACGTCGTACTGATGCGCGGCAGATCGTCATTGCCGCCCGGAAGATGCTGCAGCATCAGAATCGCGACCAGGCGGCGTGCCGGGTCGATCGTGTAGTAGGTCGAGGCCGCGCCCGACCAGCCGAACGCGCCGACCGAAGCGGTGCGTCCTTTCAGGGCCGGATCCAGCAACACCGAACCGCCCAGGCCGAAGCCCTCGGCATCGCTGAACTCGGTCACCGGCCGGGGCAAGGCGGTGTGCACCAGCTGGTTCTGCATCATCAGGGCCACGGTGGAGGGTCGAAGCAACTGCACCTCGCCGTAGCGGCCGCCGTCCAGCAGCATCTGCGCGAACCGGCCATAGTCGCCGGCCGTGGAATACAGACCACCGGCACCGCTTGGATACGGCCGGAGCGCACTGCCGGGCACCCGCGCATGCACCTCATCGGCGAGCACCAGATCACCGTGCTCGCCCATGGTGGTCAGCGCCACCACCCGTGCGCGATCGCGCACCGGCACCACGAACCCGGTGTCGCGCATGTCCAGCGGGCCGAACACACGCTGTTGCAGGAACTGCTCGAACGGCAGCCCACCCACCACTTCCACCACGCGCGACAGAACCTCGATCGACGTGCTGTCGTAACGGAAGCGCGTGCCCGGCTCGGTCGCCAGTGGCACGCGGGCCAAGCGCGTGGTGTAGGCGGCCAGGCTGTCCGCGGCCTGCACCTGCTGGTGTTCCAGCAATGCGGTTACCGCCTCGAATCCCTCGCCACCCGCTGCGAAGCCGGCGGTATGGGTGAGCAGATGTCGTACGGTCAGCGTCTGTGTCGCCGGCCGCAGCTGTGGCGCCGCGGCGGTGCCCCCGGCGAAGACCTGCAGACGCGAGAACTCAGGGAGATGGCGCGCCACCGGATCATCCAGATCCAGCCGACCCTCTTCCACCAGCATCAAGGCGGCCACCGAGGCCACCGTCTTGGTCATCGAGTAGATGCGAAAAATGCTGTCACGCTGCATGGGCGTGGCATGCGCCAGGTCCTGCCAACCGTAGGCGGCGTCATGCACGATGCGGCCATCGTGGATCACCAGCGCGACCGCGCCGGTATAGCCCTGGCGGCCCGTCGATTCGTGCAGGAAGGCATCGACTGCTGGCAAGCGCGCCGACGCAGCCGTCGTTTCCGTCTGGCTCGGCGGGTCCGGCAACGACGCCGCGGCCTGTCCCACCGCCAGCATCAGCAACGCGAACACGGCCAGGCGTGCCCGGGGGCGGCAATGACGGGCGTGGGCCGGTCCGTGCGATGGCCAGTACATCCGCTCTCCTGCTGTCGGTGGCGGTAACGTCATGACAGGGTAAGGCAATAAAAACGGACCGGCGCTGCAGTGCCTCGCAGCGCCGGTCCGCGGTGACGGTCAGAACGTGAAGGTATGGGTCAGCGACACCATGCGGCCACGGCCGGAGAAGAAGTTCTGCCAGCCCGGCAGCTGCGACCAGGTCAGCACGTACTGCTTGTCCAGCAGGTTCTCGATGCCCAGCGACAGCTTGCCGTAGGTGCCGGTGTCGTAGTTCATGCTGAGATCCCACAGCGCGTAGCCGTAGGTATCCTCGTCATTGCGATACACCGCACCGTTGGACGGATTGACGAAGGTCTCGCGCAGGTCACGGCTGAAGGTACGACTCACGCCCAGCGTCGCGTCGAAGCGATCGTTCGGCGTCCAGGTCAGCGAGGCATTGACCTTGTCCGGCGAGATATCGAGGATGCCCATCTCCTTGTTCAGGCCCGAGCCGTCGTAGTACTGGGTCTGGCCGCGGATCCGCGAGTACAGCAGCGTCGCCTTCCACTGGTCGTTGAAGGTCCAGGCGCTGTTCAGTTCAACGCCTTCGATCCGGGTCGGGGCGCGGGTGAGGATGAAGTCCTCGGTCACCTTGTCCACGGTCAGCGATGAGCCGAACTCGGACGTCGAGCGGTAAGCCGACATCCCGACCTGGGCCTGCTCGCCGCGCCAGTTGAAGCCCACTTCCTTGTTCTTGGTGATCAGCGGCTGCAGATCGGCGATGCATGCCACTGCCTTGCACGGGCTGTTGGCCTGGATGTTGCGCAACGGGATGCCCACGTTGGCGATACCGAAGCCTTCCGAGTAAGAGGCGAACACCGACCACGCATCGGTGATGCGCCAGATCGCACCGAAGTTGGGCAGGTTGGCCTTGTAGTCGAGCTTGCCGCCCTGCACCGGGGTGAAGTCGCGGTAGGCGGTGGTGGTGTAACCGTCGATTTCCAGCTCACCGTCTTCGCGGCGGATGCCGGCATCCAGCGTCACCGGGCCGATGTCCCAGCTCAGCTGCGCGTACGGCGCCAGGCTGGTGTACTTCATCGGCGGCACCCATACCCGGTCGGTCAACGCCAGGCGCTGTTCCGCCGTGTCTTCCACCAGGTCCAGGCCGGTGCGCAGGCGCAGGCCCTCCACCGCGAACAGGCCACTGTAGGCATAGGCCGCGCGCAGCCCCTTTTTCTCGGAGTTGATCTCCGACTGGTCCCAGATGCGCTGGTCTTCCGGCGGGGCCGGCTTGACCAGCTGGCGGTCCGTGCCGTTCTCCGGCACATAACGCATCGCCTGTTTCGCCCAGTACAGGTCCACGCTCAGGTCACCGCCGAAGAAGTCGGCATGGGTGTACTTGGCAGCGAACTGTTCGAAATCGTTGAACTCGGCCAGCGAATCCTTGATCGAGCCCTTCTCGGCGGTATTGGTGCTCGGCACCGGGCACTCCACGGCGTCGTAGCGGCAGCCTTCGACCGGAATGTAGTTGTGCTTCCCACCGATATGGAAGTTGCTGTAACTGGCCTGGATGCGCTGCATCTGGCCCTCGCCGAAGTTGTAGCCGCCCTTCAGGAACAGGTTCTTGCTGTAGGAATCGGACAGCGAGCCGGAGGTGTTCAAGCCAACCCGGCGCCCGTCGCCGTCGTAGGCGATGCCGCGATCGATGTAGGCGCCGCTGATCAGGAAGTCGGCCGCATCGCCCTTGAAGGTGTGGGTGATGCCGATCTTGGACTGGCCGCTGTCATCCTTGAACTGGGTGCCGTAGCGCGTGCTCACCGTGGTCTGGTGGCCCTCCACTTCCGGATTCTTGGAGAGATAGTTGATGACGCCACCGGCACCGCCGATGCCTTCGGCGGCCGACGGGCCGTTGATGACCTCGATGCGGCCGATCACGCCCATGTCGGTGAACGTGCCGTTGCGGCTGCCTTCGCGCAGCGGGGAGCCCTGCGGCACACCATCGAACAGGCGCAGCGCGACGCGGCCGCGCAGGGTCTCGCCACTGTTGCTCATCGCCTGGGAGGATTCGGAGTAACCGGGCACCATGCGTGCCAGCACGGCCGTGGCGTCTTCGGTCAGGTTGAGGGTGCGCTGCACCTGTTCCTGGTTCACGACGGTCACTGCACCGGGAACCTTCTCGATCGAGATCGGGGTCCGGCTGCCGGTCACGATCACCTGGTCCAGATCGGTGGGCGTCGTGCTCTGCGCCATGGCAGGGCTGATGACACAGGCGAACAGTGCAGTGCTGATGGCCGCGGAAAGTGGCTTGATCATTCGTTTCTCCCCCCCAAAAAAAGGAAATGCGGGACAGCCGGCCGGGGAGCCGTCGCCACCGATGACGCGCGTGGGCTTTCGCCCTTCCGCCGGTCGATGCGGTTCCCTTGCGGGTCTCCACGTCCTGTCCGGCAACGAGGCGAGAGCCTAGGCGCGGCGTCATGGCGATAGAACTGCGCTCAGGTATGTTCAAAGCCTAGGATTTGTTTCGCTTCGCACCGCGCACCGCGCGAAAACCCGTGGTGTCAGCGTTGCGGCTCGGTCAATGCGACGCGCGCTTCCTCCAGCAACACGTTCACCAGGCGGATGCGCACCGACGAACGCGACCAGACCACGCCAATCCGGCGCGGTTCGCTGCACTGCGGCAAGGGAATGCGCACGACATTCAAGCCTTCCGGCCAGGGCTTGGCCCAATCCGGCACCAGTGACACGCCCAGCCCGCGGTCGACCATGACCGCGATGGCGTTGAGTGCATTGAGCTCGAACCGCTCGCGCGGCACGATCCCGGCCTGTCGCAGGTAGTCATCGGCGAGGCGACCGCCCCATTCGTGGCGGTCGTAGCGGATCAACGGCTGCTCGCGCAGCAGCTCGTGCGGGTCACGGCTGCCCAGATGGGCCGGCGCCAGCACCACCAGTGGTTCTTCGCGCAGCTGCTGCCACTTGCAGGTCTTGGGCAGCGCGAAGGGGGCCTGCAGCACCATCGCCGCATCCAGATCGCCAGCCTCCACCGCCCGGTACAGATCGGCCGAGTAGCCCGGCTTGATGAAGACGTTGATCTGCGGGAACGCCGCGACCATCCGCGACAGGATGTCCGGCAGCAGGCCGGCCAGCGCGGTCGGGCACGCGCCCAGCCGCAGCTCGCCGGCCAGGTCGTTTTCGTTGGCCACGCTGCGCAGGTCGGCCACCTGGCGCAGCAGGTCGCGCGCCCGCTGCAGGATGCGCGCGCCGTCCTCGGTGACGCTGACGGTGCGCCCGGCGCGGGCGATCAGCGGCGCGCCGAGTTCACGTTCCAGCGTGCGGATCTGCTGGGCGACCGCGGCCGGGGTGATATGCAGCGAGCGGGCCGCGGCAGCCATCGAGCCGCGGTCCACCACTGTTACGAACGTACTCAGGAACTGGGTTTCCACGGATTACCTCTCAGCGCGTGAGCAACCTACACGAGCCACTGGCGCAATGCGATTGGACCAATGGCCCGTGCGCCGGCGCCTCAACGGTGCTGGTCATGGGGCTGCCGCTTCGGCCGGGGTATCGCGGTAGATGGTCAGCCCCTTCAGCGAGCGGGTGGGCGCCGGGAAGAACAGGCTGGCCACGTAGCCGATCACGATGCACAGCAGGATCGAGATCGCCAGATAGAAGTACGGGTGCACCAGGTCCATGGTCCAGCAGACCAGCGTGATCAGGATCGAGCCGGCCACACCGATCGCCACGCCCGGCGCGTTGGCGCGGCGGGTGAACATCCCCAACGTGTAGGCACCGGCAAAACCACCGCCGAGCAGACCGGCCAGTTCGATGGAAACATCGAACAGCGAATGGATGTCATAGCGGCTCATCACCAGCGCGATGCCGATGCCGATCAGGCCCACGCCCACGCCGGACCATTCGGCCACGCGCACGGCGGTTTTCTCGTTCGGGTCCTTGACCAGTTTCTGGTAGAAATCCACCGAGACCAGGGTCGAGATCGAGTTGATGATGCTCGACAGGGTCGACATCGCCGCGGCGAAGATGCCGGCGATGATCAGCCCGGTGACGCCGGCCGGCAGCTCGGCGGCGATGAACAGCGGGAAGGTCGCATCGATCGGCAGCAGCGGATTCAGGCGCTCGGGATTGTTGCGGTAGTACATCCACAGGGCCGTACCGATGCCGTAGAACACGAAGCCGCCGGGAATCATGATGGCGGCGAATGCCCAGATCGATCGCCCGGCTTCCTTGTCCGAACGCGTGGACAAGGTGCGCTGCATCAGCACCTGGTCCTTCGGGAAGGTCAGCACCACATCGAACACGACCAGGAAGATGAAGCCCCACACCGTGGCCTTGGTCAGGTCGAAGCTGAAATCAAACAGCTTGGTCTTGTCTTCCGCCGCAGCCGCACTGAGCAGCTGCGGCATGTCGCCACCGGTCTGCAGGAAGATGAAGCCGATCGCGAACAGCGCGCCGCCGAACATCACGATCACCTGCACCACGTCGGTCCAGATCACCGCCTTGGAACCGCCGACGGTGGAGTAGATGATGGTGAACACGCCCATCAGCATGATCGACCAGACCACGTCCACGCCGGTAATGGTGGAGATCGCCAGCGCCGGCAGGAACAGGATCACGCTCATACGGCTACCGATCTGCATCACGATGCACAGTGCGCTGGACAGCATGCGGATCGCCGGGTGGAAGCGGGTTTCCAGGTAGGAGAACACGCTCATCAGGTCCAGCCGGCGCAGCAGCGGCACGATCCAGACCGCCACGAACATAAGGCCGACGACCGCGATCAGGTTGTTGGTCAGGTACTGCCAGTTGGTATCGAAGGCTTTGGCCGGGATGGCGATGAAGCTGATCGAACTGGTGTTGGTGGCATACAGGCTGATGCCGGCCGCCCAGAACGGAATCGAGCGCCCGCCGACGAAGAAGTCCGCCGTGGAAGCGTTCTGATCCTTGAGGTAGAAGTAGAAGCCCATGCCGAGCATGGCCAGCAGGTAGATGCCGATCACCGTCCAGTCCAGCCAGCGCAGCAGGTGCTTGCCGCCCTGCATTTCGGCGTACTGGAGCTGGCTGCCGGTGGCGCCCGCGCTGGCCCAGGCCAGTCCGTTACCCCACGCGGTGACTGCCTGCGGATCGGCCGCCACGGGCGTCTCCAGCGTCGTCCACGCATCGGTGATCGTGTGGAAAGTGCGCGCCTGGGTCATGCCGCTGCCGTCCTTCACCAGCATCAGCAGATGCGCCTGGCCCAGCGCGCGCATCGAGCCGGCCACGATCGTGCCGTCCGGCGACGCGACCTGCTGCCAGCTGGCGTCGACGTTGCGGCGCCACAGCTGATCGCTGCCCGCGCTGGTGGCCAGGCCCAGGTACAGCGCGCCTTTCTGCGCCTGCAATGCGCTGGCAACCCCCTGCTGCGGCAAGTCCTCCAGATGCTGCCAAGTGGCGGTGCCTGCCGCCGCGGGACGGCGGTAGAGCTGGGCGCTGCCAGCCGCATCGGTGCCCACCAGATACAGCGCGTCACCAAAGGTGGCCGCCCGCGCGTTGCGCAGCGGCTCAGGCAGCGCAATGGCCGCGCCGAAAACCAGCGCGCCGTTGTTCAGGACCACCGGCTGCAGGCGGTCGCCGAGCGCATCCCGGCCCTGCAGCAGATAGGTGCGCCCGGCCGCGCTGACACTGCCCTCAAGCCCGTCCAGCTGCCCGGCGGCCGGCGCCGGCAACGCATCCCACGCTTTGTTGTCGGCGCGCAGTTCCCAGGCACCTTCATGGCCGAGCGCCACCAGGCGCCCGTCCACATGCACCAGCCCGCCCGGTGCGATCTGCGTCGGCAATGCCGGCAGGTTGCCGGCCGCCACCGTAGTCAGGCTCTCGGCGGCCACGGCGCCACTGCCGGCAAGCAGGACAGCGGCGGCAACCAGCCGCACGCTGCGCGCGCAGCGCCGGAGCACAGTGGAAAGAAACGCGGACGGTGCAGGCTTGTGCATGAAATTACCCGGAAAAAGTGCGGCAACGCCGAAGCCGGCAAGAGCGCAGGTAAGAGACAGTGGTCGATGCATCCCGATACCGCAATCAGGTAACCGGGGGAGAAGACGCGGCAAGCAGGGCTTGAGCACGGCGCAGGTACGGCAGGTCGATCATCCGGCCTTCAAACAGGAACGCGCCGTGTCCCTGCCCTTCGGCACCGGCGGCGGCGGCAACAATCCGCTGCGCCTCCGCGAGCATCGCCGGCGGCACGCTGAAGGTGGCGTTGGCCAGGGCAACCTGGCGCGGGTGGATGCAGCTTTTGCCGATGAAGCCCAACTGCCGGGCCATCTGCGCCTCGGCCAGGAAGCCGTCGCTGTCAGCCACGTCCGGAAATGCGCCGTCGCAGGCGAACACCTGGGCTTCGGCGGCCGCCAACCGCAGCGCGAACAGCGTGGCATGCACATTGCTCGGCTCACGGTCGATGCCGTTGGGCGAAAACAGGTCGCCCAGTCCCAACTGCAATCCGGCCACGCGCGGGTGCGCGCCGGCCAGTTCGGCGGCGATGCGCAGGGCCTTGGGGGTTTCGATGTTGATCAGCAGCCCGATCGGGCGCGTCACGCCGTTGCGCTGCTCAGCCTGTTCCAGCCGTACGATGGCCGCCAGCAGCTGCGCCACCGATTCAATCTTGGGCAGGTTGAGCAAGTCCACACCGGGGAGCGCCACGGCATCCAGGTCCGCGCCGAAATGGGCGCTGTCGGTACCGTTGCTGCGCACGATCAACTGCTTGTCACCGGCGCCGCCCCGCACGCGGCGCAGGAAGCCGGCGACCTGGTCGCGGGCCTGGGCCTTGCCGGCCTCGGGCACCGAATCCTCCAGGTCGAAAGAGAGCGCATCGGCCTCGCCGGCCATGGCCTTGTCGAACAGTTCCGGTCGGGCGCCGGGGACGAACAGCTTGCTACGCATGGTTTTCCCTCATCAACCCGCGCAGTCTGCAGAATTGGAAGCCCTTTAAAAGTGCGGTCCCGGACATTCATTGGATAGCATTTGTTTTGACCGCCCACTGCGCTGCAGTGCACCACGAGCAGAACAGCGTCGAACATCACCGTGTTGCCCGCACAATCCATTGCTGGAACCTGCCGTGGTGACCGCCCACGTCGCGTCTCGGGCGGTCACCCACCAAACGCGTCACGAGGACTGCTGCCGATGCATGAACCCACCCTGCCGTCGACAACCATCGTCCGGTGCATGCAGCACCTGCACGCGCCGAGCTCGGCATGACCGGCCCCACCCTGGTGCTGGATGGAAGCGCCATCCACGACATCGCCGGCTTCTACGCCGAGATCAACCGCGTGTTCATGGCCAGCGAGGACTGGCAACTGGCCCCAAGCCTGGATGCGCTGGATGACCTGCTCTACGGCGGCTACGGCGCACTGGCCGGGCACGCATCCGCCACCGTGCACTGGACACACATCGCACACAGCCGCGCCGCGCTCGGGGTGGCGGCCACCCGCGCCTGGCTGCAGGAAAAACAGGCGCGGCCCGGCGTGTTCAATGCCGCGAGAATCGCCACCCAGCTGGACGCGCTGGAACGCGGCGTCGGCCAGACCTATTTCGACATCATCCTGGAGGTATTCGCCGCCCATCCCACCTTGCAGCTGCGCACGGACTGAGCGGCTGCGGGGCGCGCCCGTGCCGCTTGAACCGCATGCCCTTCGCCCTGCCCGCCCCCTCCCCTACAATGGCCGACCAGGCGGCCTTCCGGGCTGCCCCCGACTGTGATGGACCCCGCGTGACAGAGAAGCAGCCCGAACACACCCCGCTGATGAAGCAGTTCTTCGCCGCCAAGTCCGACTACCCGGACCTGCTGCTCTTCTTCCGGATGGGCGATTTCTACGAGCTGTTCTACGACGACGCCCGCAAGGCGGCGCGGCTGCTGGACATCACCCTGACCCAGCGCGGCAGCTCCGGCGGCGCGCCGATCCCGATGGCCGGTGTGCCCGTGCATGCCTACGAAGGCTATCTGGCGCGTCTGGTCGCCCTGGGCGAGTCCGTGGCGATCTGCGAGCAGATCGGCGACCCGGCGCTGGCCAAAGGCCTGGTCGAGCGCAAGGTGGTGCGCATCGTCACCCCCGGCACCGTCACTGACGAAGCGTTGCTGGACGAGCGCCGCGACACCCTGCTGATGGCCCTCTCGCGGGGCAAGAATGGCTACGGCCTGGCCTGGGCCGATCTGGCCGGTGGCCGCTTCCTGGTCAACGAAGTCGATTCGGACGATGCGCTGGAAGCCGAGCTCGCGCGCCTGGAACCGGCCGAGCTGCTGGTGCCCGATGAAGAGAACTGGCCCGCCTTCCTGCAGTACCGCAATGGCATCCGCCGGCGCGCGCCCTGGCTGTTCGATGCCGACAGCGGCCGCCGCCAGCTGCTGAATTTCTTCAAGCTGCATGACCTGACCGGCTTCGGCATCGACGACAAGCCGCGCGCCACCGCGGCCGCCGGTGCCCTGCTGGGCTATGTCGAAGAGACCCAGAAGCAACGCCTGCCGCACCTCACCGCGATCGCCACCGAAACCGCGAGCGAAGCCATTGCCATGAACGCGGCCACGCGCCGCCATCTGGAGCTGGATACGCGCGTCGATGGCGATACCCGCAACACCCTGCTCGGCGTGCTCGATACCACGGTGACGCCGATGGGCGGCCGCCTGCTGCGGCGCTGGCTGCACCGCCCGCTGCGCCTGCGCGAAGTGCTGGTGCACCGCCACGATGCGGTCGCTACGCTGATCGATCGCGGCGCCGAGGGCGACGTACGCGATGCCTTCCGTGCACTGGGTGATCTGGAACGCATCCTCACCCGCGTGGCGCTGCGCTCGGCGCGCCCGCGCGATTTCTCCACGCTGCGCGATGGCCTGGGCCTGCTGCCCGAGGTGCGCGCAGTGCTCGCACCGCTGGATTCGCCGCGGCTGATCGCGCTGCACGATGCGCTGGGCTCGCATGACGAATGCGCGCATCTGCTGGCCAGCGCGATCGCTCCGACCCCGCCGCTGAAGCTCAGCGATGGCGGCGTCATCGCCGAAGGCTACGACGCCGAGCTCGACGAGCTGCGTCGCCTCTCCACGCATGCGGACCAGTTCCTGATCGATCTGGAACAGCGCGAGCGCATCAGCAGCGGCATCGCCACGCTGAAGGTCGGCTACAACCGCGTGCACGGCTACTACATCGAAATCAGCAAGGGGCAGTCGGAGAAGGCGCCGGTGCATTACACGCGCCGCCAGACGCTGACCAATGCCGAGCGCTACATCACCGAAGAACTGAAGTCCTTCGAAGACAAGGTGCTGTCCGCGCGGGAACGCTCGCTGACCCGCGAGAAGTTCCTGTACGAACAACTGCTGGACATCCTCGCCAGCGGGCTGGAGCCGCTCAAGCAGTGCGCCGCCGCGCTGAGCGAGCTGGATGTGCTGGCCGGCTTCGCCGAACGCGCGCAGGCGCTGGACTGGGCGCGACCGGAACTGGAGACCGGGCCGTGCCTGAAGATCGAGCGCGGGCGTCATCCCGTGGTCGAAGCGGTACGCGAGCAGCCGTTCGAACCGAACGATCTGGACCTGCATCCGGACCGCCGCATGCTGGTGATCACCGGCCCGAACATGGGCGGTAAATCCACCTACATGCGCCAGAACGCACTGATCGTGCTGCTGGCCCACATCGGCAGCTTCGTGCCGGCCAGCCGCGCGGTGATCGGCCCGATCGACCGCATCCTGACCCGTATCGGCGCCGGCGACGATCTGGCCCGTGGGCAGTCGACCTTCATGGTCGAAATGGCCGAGACCAGCTACATCCTGCACCACGCCAGCGCACAGTCGCTGGTGCTGATGGACGAGATCGGCCGCGGCACGTCCACCTACGACGGCCTGGCACTGGCCGATGCGGTCGCACGGCATCTGGCTTACCAGAACCGCTGCTACACGCTGTTCGCCACGCACTATTTCGAACTGACCGCGCTGGCCGACGAACAGCACGAAGGCGGCGCCAGCGGCATCGCCAACGTGCACCTGGATGCGGTGGAACACGGCGACGCACTGGTCTTCATGCACGCCGTGAAAGATGGCCCGGCCAACCGCAGCTTCGGCCTGCAGGTGGCCGCACTGGCCGGCCTGCCGAAATCGACCGTCGCCCAGGCGCGGCGCCGTTTGGCCGAGCTGGAGCAGCGCAGCCATGAGACGCAGTCCGCCGTGGTGGCCGCGCAGGCGCTGGATGCACCGCAGCAGTTCGGGCTGTTCAACGCACCCAATACCGCCGCACAGGATGCGCTGGCCGCGATCGATCCGGACGAGCTCACCCCGAAGCAGGCACTGGAAGCGCTGTACCGGTTGAAGACGCTGCTCTGAGGGAGCGTCCGGGCTGGCCACGACCAACGGTCGTGGCCTACCGCCACAGTGCGGTAGTGCCGGCCGCTGGCCGGCTCCCCGCAGCGCCGGTAGCATCCGACCGTTGGTCGGGTGTCCGCGCGGGCCCGCGTGAATTCTTCGCATTCCCGTAGTGAACGCAGCGCTATGCTCGGGCGGTTCCCATCCCTGCCCTGGAGTCCGCCGTGAATACCGAATCACTTGCCGCGTCCCTCTTCCAGCAACTGCAGCAGGGCCAAGGCCTGCAGCAGGTATCCCAGCAGCTGGGCATCGACCCCAACCAGGCCAGCACCGCGGTCGGCGCCGCCCTGCCCCTGCTGCTCGGCGCGATGGGCCGCAATGCGCAGGAACCTCAAGGCGCACAGGCACTGCTGGGCGCGCTGCAGCGTGATCATGCGCCGGCCGGTGCCGGGAGCGGCGTCGATCTGGGCGGGCTGCTCGGCAGCGTGCTGGGCGGCGGTGGCGGCAATGCCACCAACGGTGCCGGGATACTCGGCCACATCTTCGGCGGCAACACTGACCGTGCCACCCAGGGCCTGAGCCAGGCCACCGGGCTGGACAGCAGCAAGACCAGCCAGCTGCTCGCGATCCTTGCGCCGATCGTGATGTCCTATTTGGCCCAGCGCTTCGCCAGCGGCGGCAACGCCAGCCCCGGCCAGCTCAGCCAGGCCCTCGGCCAGGAAGCCCAGAGCGCCAACAGCGGTGGCCTGCTGACCTCCGTGCTGGACCAGGACGGAGATGGGCAGCTGGGCGTCGGCGATCTGCTCAAGCTCGGCGGCGGTCTGTTCGGCAAGCGCTGAAGGCAATCGCTCGAAATAGCCTGCGCCTATCGCATTGGTTGATTCATTCGAATGTACCGAATGAACGGCAGTGATTACCGTGTGGGCACGCCTTCACATCGCGGTGCTTTACGGCCAGGTGTGCGGGCAACCTTCCCGACGTCGCCATCGCCTCCCCACGCCGATGGTGGCCACGTTCGCCAGTACACAGGTAGATACCCATGAAAAGCGAAGCCAAGTGCCCGTTCAACCACGCCCTCGTCGGCGACGCCACCACCAACCGCGACTGGTGGCCCAAGCAGCTTCGGGTGGACCTGCTCAACCAGCACTCGACCCGCTCGCATCCGCTGGATGAGGCATTCGATTACGCCGAGGCCTTCAAGGGCCTGGATTACGCCGCACTCAAGGCCGACCTCAAGGCCTTGATGACCGATTCGCAGGATTGGTGGCCGGCCGACTTCGGCCACTACGGCGGCCTGTTCGTGCGCATGGCCTGGCACAGCGCCGGCACCTACCGCATCGGCGATGGCCGTGGCGGCGCCGGCCGTGGCCAGCAGCGCTTCGCCCCGCTCAACAGCTGGCCGGACAACGTCAGCCTGGACAAGGCACGCCGCCTGCTGTGGCCGATCAAGCAGAAGTACGGCCAGGCGATCTCCTGGGCTGACCTCCTGGTGCTCACCGGCAACGTCGCGCTCGAATCGATGGGCTTCAAGACCCTCGGCTTCGCGGGCGGCCGTCCGGATACCTGGGAACCCGACCAGGATGTGTACTGGGGCCGCGAAACCACCTGGCTCGGCGGCGATGTTCGCTATGCGCATGGCTCCGAAGGCGTGCAGGAAGACCACGGCGTGCTGGTCTCCGATGATGACGCGGATGGCGACATCCACTCGCGTGATCTGGAGAACCCGCTGGCCGCCGTCCAGATGGGCCTGATCTACGTCAATCCGGAAGGCCCGGACGGCAATCCCGATCCGCTCAAGGCGGCCTTCGACATCCGCGATACGTTCGGCCGGATGGCCATGGACGATGAGGAAACCGTCGCGCTGATCGCTGGTGGCCACAGCTTCGGCAAGACCCACGGCGCCGGCCCGGCCGACAACGTCGATGTGGAACCGGAAGCGGCGGGCCTGGAAAGCCAGGGCCTGGGCTGGGCCAACCGATTCGGCACCGGCAAGGGTGGCGACACCATCACCAGTGGCCTGGAAGTGACCTGGACGCGCACGCCGGCGCAGTGGAGCCATGACTTCTTCGAGATCCTGTTCGGCCACGAGTGGGAGCTGACCAAGAGCCCGGCCGGTGCGCACCAGTGGGTGGCCAAGGACAGCGAGGCGATCATTCCCGACGCGCACGATCCATCGAAAAAGCACCGCCCGACCATGCTCACCACCGATCTGTCGCTGCGTGTGGACCCGGCCTACGAGAAGATCTCGCGCCGCTTCCTGGCCGATCCGCAGGCCTTCGCCGATGCCTTTGCCCGTGCGTGGTTCAAGCTGACCCATCGCGACATGGGCCCGCGTGCACGCTACCTCGGCCCGGAAATTCCCGCCGAAGAATTCGTCTGGCAGGACCCGGTGCCGGCGGCCCCGCAGACCCCGCTCAGCGCGCAGGACATCGCCGCGCTGAAGCAGCAGATCGCCGCGACCGGCCTGGGCGCGGGCGAGCTGGTCTCCACCGCGTGGGCATCAGCCTCGACCTTCCGCGGCTCGGACAAGCGTGGCGGCGCCAACGGCGCGCGTGTGCGCCTGGCCCCGCAGAAAGACTGGGCCGTCAACCAGCCGCAGCAGCTGGGCAAGGTGCTGGCCGCACTGGAAAAGATCCAGGCCGGCTTCAAGGGCGACGGCGGTACGCCGGTCTCGCTGGCCGACCTGATCGTGCTGGCCGGCAATGTCGGCGTCGAGCAGGCGGCCAGGGCCGGTGGCCATGAGGTCAGCGTGCCGTTCAACCCCGGCCGTACCGATGCCAGCCAGGACCAGACCGATGTGGACTCGTTCGCGGTGCTGGAGCCGTATGCCGATGGTTTCCGCAACTACGTCAAGGGCCGCTACAGCGTGCCTGCCGAAGCACTGCTGATCGACCGTGCGCAGCTGCTCACGCTGACCGCGCCGGAGATGACCGCCCTGGTCGGCGGCCTGCGGGTGATCGGCACCAACGTCGGCGGCGGCCAGGAAGGCGTGTTCACTGATCGCGTCGGCACGTTGAGCAACGACTTCTTCGTCAACCTGCTCGACATGCGCACGCAATGGGTGGCCAATGGCGACAACTACAGCGGCCGTGACCGCGCGACCGGCGCGCAGCGCTGGAGCGGTAGCCGTGTGGACCTGGTGTTCGGCTCGAACTCGGTGCTGCGTGCACTGGCCGAGGTCTACGCCAGCGCGGACGGCGAGAAGAAGTTCGTCCGCGACTTCGTCGCCGCCTGGGCGCGGGTGATGGAGCTGGATCGTTACGACCTGCGTTGATTCACCACCGTAGCCATACACAACGACCGGGCCGCATGGCCCGGTCTTTTCATGCGTGCGGTGCGCGGCTCACAGTGCGTCCAGATCACCCAGCGCACGGATCAACCGGCGCGCGCGTTTGTCCGGCTTGTGCTCCGGCGGCTGGTAACCGTTCTTCGCCGCGGCACGCTGCAGGCGAAGCTCCGCGCGGCGTGCAAGCGAGGCCTCGCTCTCGGCGTACAACTGCTGGGCCACCGGGGCCGGGCCGCGCATCTCGCTGAGCCCAAGCACCTGGATATCGAACACTTCATCGCCACGGCTGATCTGCAGCGCTTCGCCCACGCGCACCGCGCGCGAGGATTTCGGGCGTTGCCCGGCCACATCCACCTTGCCGGTCTCCACCGCCTGTTTGGCCAGGCTGCGGGTTCGATAGAACCGTGCGGCCCAGAGCCACACATCCAGCCGCACGGCGGCCAATGGGGTTGCTTCGATCATGCGGGTGATTCAACTCCCCGGCTCAGCCGGTCGTCGGTTCAGCGGTTGCGGTGCCGATGGATCGCCACGGCAGCCAGTGCCACCGATCAGCGTGGGAACCCCCGCATCCAGATCGCGTCGCTGGCTGCCGACCTGGCATTCCGGTCGGTCCATGGGCCGTACCTGTGCGTCGCGCAGGCGGTCGTCCGTACTCGAACATGCGGCCAGCGAGGCGCCAATCAAGAGGGCCAGCGCGGTGGGGATGAACCGGTCATCCAGAAGGATCTGCAGCCGGCCAGCGGCCGGCACTACCGGGGCAGCCGCTGACGTGCGTTGAGACGCGGAAGTACGCATCGCGATATCCCCTTGATGGGCTTGGTGCTAGTGTGCCGCTCTCTGAGCTCGATCTCCAGCGCACATGGCCAAAGCGCCGCTTGACCTGACCACGGGCCCGATCGGGCGCAATCTGTTCCTGTTCGCCCTGCCGATCCTGGCCGGCAACATCGCCCAGTCGATGAACGGCTCGGTGAACGCGATCTGGGTCGGCCGCTTCCTCGGCGAGGCGGCGCTGACCGCCACCGCGAACGCCAACAACATCATGTTCTTCCTGATCGGCTCGGTGTTCGGGATCGGCATGGCCGCCTCGATCCTGATCGGCCAGTCGATGGGTGCCCGCGACCTGCCCCAGGCCCGGCGCGTGATGGGCACCAGCGCCACCTTCTTCATCGGCCTGTCGGTGGTGATCGCGATCGCCGGCTGGTGGCTGTCGCATCCATTGCTGGCGGCGATGGGCACACCGGCCGAATCACTGCCGCTGGCCGAGGCCTACCTGCGCATCATCTTCCTGGCGATGCCGACGCTGTATGCCTTCGCCTTCCTGAGCTCTGCGCTGCGCGGCGTGGGCGACTCCCGCACGCCGTTCCGCTTCCTGCTGCTGTCGGTGGTGCTGGATATCGGCTTCAACCCGCTGCTGATCTTCGGCATCGGCCCGTTCCCACAGCTGGGCATCGCCGGCGCGGCGTGGGCCACCTTGATCGCGCAGACCCTCTCACTGCTCGGCCTGCTCTGGTACATGCGCAACAAGCGGCATGTGCTGTGGTTGGGGCGCAAGGACATGGCGCTGTTCAAGATCGATGGCGAGATCCTGCGCGCCTTGGTGGTCAAGGGCGTGCCGATGGGCCTGCAGATGGTGCTGATCTCGCTGTCGATGATCCTGATGATGACCATGGTCAACAGCTACGGCACCGACACTGCCGCCGCGTATGGCGCCTCGCTGCAGCTGTGGACCTACGTGCAGATGCCGGCGATGGCGATCGGCGCGGCGTGCTCGACCATGGCCGCGCAGAACGTCGGCGCGCAGCGCTGGGACCGCGTGCGCGGCACCGCCCGCAGCGGCGTGCTCTACAACTTCCTGCTGACCGGCGTGCTGATCCTGCCGCTGATCCTGCTTGACCGATACACGCTCGCCCTGTTCCTGCCCGAAGGCAGCCAGGCGCTGGAGGTGGCGCGCCACCTCAACCACATCGCGGTGTGGTCGTTCCTGTTCTTCGGGGTGAACTTCGTGATCTCCGGCGTGGTGCGTTCGACCGGCGCGGTGATCCCCCCGCTGCTGATCCTGGCCGCCTCGCTGTGGGGCATCCGCGTGCCCTTCGCCGAGCTGCTGCAGGACCGCTGGGGCGCCGACGCGGTGTGGTGGAGTTTCCCGGTCAGCTCGTTCTGCGCGATGCTGATGTCGCTGGCGTATTACCGCTGGGGCGGCTGGCGCAAGGCACGCATGCTGCCCAGCCATCACGAGGAACTGGCCGCGCCGGCCGAGGTCCCCGCGTCGCCGCCGTCGCCGGTGGCGGACCCGAATCCGACCACGCCGCTCCAGCCCGCCCGCGTGGGCACCGCACGGCCGGATTAAGCCATGCGCCCCTGCAGCAGCGTCTTCCAGGCAGGCAGTTGGTAGCGTCGCCGCTGGTACCGCATCAGCAGCGCCATCATCACGCCGAACAACAGCCCGGCCATGACAGCACTGCCAATGGTGATGCCGAGCGTGAGCGAGCCAAGGTCCAGGACCAGCCCCATCAAGCCGCGCCACAACACGCCCCACAACACGCCAAACAGCCCGCCCATCACGAACAGATTGGCACCGAAGCTGGCGAGCAGCGGTGGCGGCACGCGCAGCCCCATGCGCCACAGCAGCCGATGCAGCGGCGGTGCGCGCATGCCGGCAGGCACGTTGGCGTCGGCCATGGCCTGCAGCGCGTGACGAACATCAGCGGGATAACGGTCCATGTGCTTCTCCATCACGAGGCCACAAATGCAAACGGCCACCCGAAGGTGGCCGTTTGAGGCGACAACCGAAGTTGTCGGCCGGGAATTACTGGGCAGCCTTGGCAGCCAGGCGCGCGGCCTTGGCCTGCGCAGCAGCAGCCAGATCTTCCTTGATGCGGGCAGCCTTGCCTTCCAGACCACGCAGGTAGTACAGCTTGCCGGCGCGGACCTTACCACGACGCTTCACTTCGACCGAGTCGATGATGGCGCTGTGGGTCTGGAAGACGCGCTCGACGCCGTAGCCGTGCGAGATCTTGCGGACGGTGAACGCGGAGTTCAGGCCGGCGTTCTTGGTGCCGATGACGACGCCTTCGTAAGCCTGCACGCGCTCACGGTTGCCTTCCTTCACCTTCACGTTGACGACGACGGTGTCACCCTGGCTGAACTTCGGCAGCTCGCGGGTGATCTGGGCGGATTCGAAGTCCGAGAGGATGGATTTGTTCAGCTTGCTCATGGGTGCACCGATAATGTTCGGGTGATCGTGTCGTTCGACAACGTGGGCTCATGCAGTCACCGGACTGTGCTGCACGTTTTTTGTAGGGGTTCCTGCCAACGGGCCCCAAAAGGCCGATGGCAATCCCGAATTGTAAACAAGATCCCGCCCCCGCGCTAGGGGGTTGGATCCTTGGCAGCGGCCTGCCGTGCCTGCTCCAGCAGGAGGCGGTCGGCCTTGGACAACTGGCCTTCGTCGAGCAGGTCCGGCCGCCGCAGCGCGGTGCGCAGCAGCGACTGCTGCCGGCGCCAGCGGGCGATGGCGGCATGGTTGCCCGAGCGCAGTACGTCCGGGACAGTGCCCCATTCATGCTGGGCCGGATGGCTGTAATGCGGGCAGTCCAGCAGCCCCTGCGGGCCTTCGAAACTGTCCTGGGCGGCCGATTCGGCATCGCCGAGGGCCCCCTCCTGCAGGCGGGTCACCGCATCGACGATCACCGCCGCGCCCAGCTCACCGCCGGACAGCACGTAATCGCCGAGGGAGATTTCCTCGGTGACCTCGGCCTCGAGGAAGCGCTCGTCGATGCCCTCATAGCGGCCGCAGAGCAGGATCATGCGCGGCAGTGCCGCCAGTTCCCGCACCTTGGCCTGGGTCAGCGGCTTGCCCTGCGGGCTGAGGTAGATCACCGGCGCGGGCGCCGGATCAGCGGCTTTCGCGGCCGCCAGACAGGCCCGCAGCGGCTCGATCAGCATGACCATGCCCGGGCCACCCCCGAATGGACGGTCGTCCACCCGGCGGTAGTTGCCTTCGGCATAGTCACGCGGATTCCAGCCGTGCAGTTCCAGCAGACCGCGCTCGGCAGCACGGCCGACCACGCCCAGCGCGGCCGACTGCGCCATGAACTCGGGGAACAACGTGACGACGTCGATACGCATCCGGCTTAGAACTCCGGATCCCAGTCGACCACGATCAGGTTGGCCTCGAAATCCACCGAGACGACGAATTCGGGCTGCACGAACGGAATCATCCGCTCACGATCCCCCTGCACCACGAGCACGTCGTTGGAGCCGGTCGAGAACAGGTGTGACGCCCGCCCAAGTTCGACACCCTCGACGGTACGCACCTGCAAGCCCTCCAGATCGACCCAGTAATACTCATCGGGCTTCGGGGGCGGCAGCGCGCTGCGCGCGACATAGACTTCGGTCCCGTACATCGCCTCGACCACATCGCGGTCGGTGATATCGGGAAACACGGCGACCAGATGCTTGCCGGACTGACGTCCGCGTGCACCGGTGAGCGTGCTCTCCTGGCCGGCGGGGGTCCGCAGGATCCAGGGCTGGTAATGGAAAATGGCGGTACGCGGCTCGGTCCAGGACTCGAGCTTGATCTCGCCTCGCACACCAAAAGCGCCGACAATCCTGCCCAGCAGGATGCGGCGCTCGGTATCTTTCATCTGTATAGACCGATGGGCCGCGGCAGGCGCGGCCCTTCAGGATCAGGCCGCGGAGGCCTGGGCCTTGGTCGCTTCCTTGTACAGGTTGCGAACCTTGTCGGTCATCTGGGCGCCGTTGGCGACCCACTTGTCGACCAGCGGCAGGTCCAGCACGATGCGGGACTCGGCACCCTGGGCAACCGGGTTGTAGTAACCGACGCGCTCGATGTTGCGGCCATCACGGGCGCTGCGCGAATCGGTCACGATGATGTGGTAGAAGGGACGCTTCTTGGCGCCGCCGCGGGTCAGTCGAATCTTGACCATGGTGTTGTTTCCTCAATTGCCCAGTCGCCAGGATGGCGCGGTAAGCCGGCGATTATAGCGGCGGCCTCCGGTCATTCCAAGCCTGTGAAGACCGGGAAAGCTGAACAGGGCCTGCAGACCGGGCTGCTCAGGCCACCAACGGCTGCCAGGGCGCCGCCGCGAGCACCTGCCGGGCCTTGGCGCACAGCGCCGCCGAGTTCGCCAGTACGCCCCCATCGATCACCGCGATCGGCCAGAGGCCGGCAGCGTTGCAGGCAATGGCCGCGTCGAACCCGGCCAGGTCCGCCAGCGCGACCGGCCGCACCTGCTGATCGCTGCCCCACCCCGCCTGCAGCAGGCGCTCATGGGTACCGCGCAGCGCGGGCGCCTGCGGCCAGATCAACGTGTCACCCGAGGCGAAGGCGATGTTCCAGGTGGTGCCTTCGCTGACCAGGCCGTCGTCGCCGACGAACAGCGCGTCATCCACGCCTGCCAGCAAGGCCTCGCGGCGATGCTGGAACAGCGCGAACGTACCGACATGCTTCACCTGCGGCAGTTCGCGCTGGTAGCGCACCGTCCGCAGCCGCCGCGCTATCGCCGGCAGATCGACCGCTGGCGCGACGGCGACCAGCACGTCGACGGCGACGGGTTGCAGCGGCCGCCGGAAATCGAACTGCCGCGAAAACACGGTCACCCGCAGCGAGGCATCGACCGCACCTTCGGCCTGCAGCGCATCGTGCATCCAGGCGCGCATCTGCAGCGGCTCCAGCGCGGTGCCGAACAACGCCACCGTGCCCTCCTGCAGACGCTGCAGATGCAGATCCAGCCCCTGCACCGCGCCATTGCGCACCTGCAGCGAGGTGAAATGACCGTAGTTGGTCAATGCGCCCGCCAGGTCGTCGGCACTGGCAGGGCGGCCATTGCAGTACAGCGTCATCCGAGCAACGCCTTCGCATCAGCCCACATCTGCTGCAGCACCTCGGCCGCCGGGCGCGCCGGCGCCATCCACGCGGACTGCCCCGCCCAGGCCTGCATTGCATCGAGGCTGTTGTCGCGCCCGGCCTGCGCGCGCATCGGCGCGGTCAGCCCACGCTGCACTGGATACGGCCGCGGCGGTGGTGCGTCAGCAGACGCCGCGGCGCGCACATACGCGGTGGCCAGGCCACGGCCGAGGCGACCACTGAAGGCGCGCGTCGGCCACGTGTCTTCCGGTTCGGCGTTCGCCAATGCCTGTGACCATGCCGGATTCAACTGGCACTCCGGGGTGCGCAGGAACGCGGTGCCCACCTGCACCGCACTGGCACCGAGCGTCAGGGCTGCCGCGATGCCGCGCCCATCAGCGATGCCACCGGCCGCGATGACCGGGATATCCAGATGATCGGCCAGCCGCGGCAGCAGCGCGAATAATCCGACCAGTTGGCGCTCGGCGGCCTCCGGATCGAAGGCGCCGCGATGGCCGCCCGCTTCGAACCCCTGCGCGACCACCGCGTCAGCGCCGGCCGCCTGCGCGGCACGCGCTTCGGCCAAGGTCGTCGCACACGCGATCCAGGCAATGCCCACGTCTTTCAGGCGCTGCACCTGTGCCGGAGAAAACACGCCCATGATGGTGGAGGCCACCGCCGGGCGCGCCTCGATCAAGGCATCGAACTGCGCATCGAGATCGGCCGGCCCCGCATCGGCGGCACTGGCCGGCACCTCCGGGCCCCACTTCGCCAGAAAGCGGCGTGTCGCGGCTTCAGCATCGGCATCGCGCGATGGCAGCGGATCGGGTATCCAGACGTTGACCTGCGCCGGCCCGGCGGACTGCGCACGGAAATCGGTCATCCACGCCACGATGTCCTGCGGCTGCGACAACACCGCGCCCATCGCGCCCATGCTGCCGGCATTGGCCAGCGCGGCCGACAGCGGCACGGGGCAGGCGCCGGCCATCGGTGCGAGCAGGATCGGGGCCTGCAATGCAAAACGCCGACAGAAGTTGTCGGCGCGTTCGAGAAGCGGGGAACCATTCACGCGCGGCGCACCTGTGGAAGGAGACGGTGCCAGCATACGCCGCACCGCCCCTGCCCGGAATGCGCCTGCGCAGGACTCAGCGGAACGGCATGCCGCCGCGGCCGCCCATGGCACCCATCATCCCCTTCATGCTGCGCATCATGCCCTTCATGCCGCCACCGGCCATCTTGCTCATCATCTTTTCCATCTGCTGGAACTGCTTCATGAGCTTGTTGACGTCGGCCGGGGTCAGGCCGGACCCGCGCGCGATACGGGCACGGCGCGAGCCGTTGAGCAGGCCCGGGTTGCGGCGCTCCTTCTTGGTCATCGAGTTGATGATCGCGATCATGCGCGGCACGTCCTTGCCCTGGCTGACCTGCTGCTTGAGGTGATCAGGGATCTGGCCCAGGCCCGGCAGCTTGTCCATCAGGCCGCCGATGCCGCCCATGTTCTGCATCTGCTCCAGCTGGTCGCGCATGTCGTTCAGATCGAACTTCTTGCCCTTGGCGACCTTCTCGGCCAGCTTCTGGGCCTTGTCCTTGTCGACCTGCTGCTCGACCTGCTCCACCAGCGACAGCACGTCGCCCATGTCCAGGATGCGGCTGGCGATACGGTCCGGGTGGAACACATCCAGACCGTCCGGCTTTTCGCTCACACCGACGAACTTGATCGGCTTGCCGGTGATGTAGCGCACGCTCAGCGCGGCACCGCCGCGGGCGTCACCGTCGGTCTTGGTCAGCACCACGCCGGTCAGCGGCAGCGCATCGCCGAAGGCCTTGGCGGTATTGGCGGCATCCTGGCCGGTCATGGCATCGACCACGAACAGCGTTTCGGCCGGGTTGACCGCGGCGTGCAGCGCCTTGATCTCGGCCATCATCGCTTCGTCGATGGCCAGGCGACCGGCGGTATCGACGATCAGCACATCCACGAACGACTTGCGGGCGTCATCGATGGCGGCGCGGACGATGGCTTCCGGCTTCTGGTCGGCGGTGGACGGGAAGAACAGCACACCGACCTGGTCAGCCAGGGTCTTGAGCTGCTCGATCGCGGCCGGACGGTAGACGTCGGCCGAGACCACCATCACCTTCTTCTTGCGCTTTTCCTTGAGGTGCTTGGCCAGCTTGCCCACCGTGGTGGTCTTGCCCGCACCCTGCAGGCCGGCCATCAGGATGATCGCCGGCGCCGGCACGTTGAGGTTCAGGTCCGAGGCGGCCGAGCCCATGACCGCGGTCAGCTCGTCGCGCACGACCTTGATCAGCGCCTGACCCGGGGTCAGCGACTTGAGCACTTCCTGGCCGACCGCACGCACCTTGATGCGTTCGACCAGCGCCTGCACCACGGGCAGCGCGACGTCGGCTTCAAGCAGCGCGATGCGGACTTCGCGGGTGGCCTCGCGGATGTTTTCCTCGGTCAGGCGACCGCGGCCGCGCAGCCGCTCGATGGTGCCGGAGAGGCGCTGGGTCAGGGACTCGAACATGGAAGCGACCTGTTCAGAACAAAAGACAATGAGACCGCCAGTATAACGGTTCCGCCCCGGCTCCCGGACCGGCCCTGACGGCGGCGCTGCGGGCATCGCCAGCACCCCGGGGGTATGCGAAACTGACACGATGACAATCGTTCTCATCGCGACCCTGCTGTACCTGACCGCCACCGGCCTGCTGGTGCGTGCGGTCGTCCGCGATGACGCGGTGACCTCCCCGGCCTGGCTGTGGCCGGCGCTGCCGGCGATGCTGTTGCACGGCGGCTATCACGTGCTGGTGGCGATGCGTACCAGCGGCGGGCCGGACATGCACTTCTTCGCCGCCCTGTCGCTGGTCGGGCTGGGCATGGCGTGGCTGACCTCGCTGGTCGCTGCGCGCGGGCGCATGGCGGCACTTGGCGTCCTGGTGTTCCCGATGGCCGCCGTGGTGCTGTGGATCTATCACGCCTACGGCCACGAGCCGAGCAAGCCGCTGGGCTGGCAATTGGCCACGCACGCGTGGATGGCGCTGCTCGCCTACGCCACCCTGAGCGTGGCCGCGTTGCTGGCGATCATGCTGTGGCTGCAGGAACGCGCCCTGCGCCGCCGTGATTTCCGCCCGTGGCTGCGCGCCCTGCCCCCGCTGGCCGACCTGGAAGCCCTGCTGTTCCGGGTGATCGCGGTCGGCTTTGCGCTGCTCACGCTGACCCTGGTCACCGGCGTGCTGTTCGTCGATGACCTGCTGGCGCAGAAGCTGGTGCACAAGACCGTGCTCAGCATCCTGTCCTGGATCGTGTTTGGCACGCTGCTGATCGGGCGCCGCCGTTACGGCTGGCGCGGCGCGAAGGCGGTGCATTGGACCCTGACCGCGATGGCGTTGCTGCTGCTGGCGTTCTTCGGCAGCCAGTTCGTGATCGAGCTGGTGTTCGGGCGCACGCGATAGAAGCGTGCCGACCAACGGTCGGCACCTACCCGTGCACCGCATGCCGATCGTTGGTCGGCCCCCACCCGTGCACCGCGTACCGATCGCTGGTCGGCACGCGGCCCCGAACATCGCAGGTAGATGCCGACCGTTGGTCGGCATGCCGCGTTACAGCGCGTCGATCGCCTCGGACAACCGCTCCACCGCGATCACCTCCATGCCCTTCACGCTGCCGGTCTTCGGCGCGTTCGCCTTGGGCACGATCGCGCGCTTGAAGCCATGCGTCGCTGCTTCGCGCAGGCGATCCTCACCGTTGGGCACGGGGCGGATCTCGCCGGACAGGCCCACCTCGCCGAAGGCGATCGTCTTCTCGGCCAGCGGCCGGTCCTGCAGCGAGGACAGCACCGCCAGCAGCACCGGCAGATCGGCGGCGGTCTCCTGCACGCGGATGCCACCCACTACGTTGACGAACACGTCCTGGTCGCCCACCAGCACGCCGCCATGACGGTGCAGCACCGCCAGCAGCATCGCCAGGCGGTTCTGCTCCAGACCCACCGCCACCCGGCGCGGGTTGGACAGCGGTGAGGCATCCACCAGTGCCTGTACTTCCACCAGCAGCGGGCGCGTGCCCTCGCGGGTCACCATCACGCAGCTGCCCGGCTGCTGGGTGCTGCCGCCGGAGAGGAAGATCGCCGAGGGGTTGGAGACCTCTTTGAGGCCCTTCTCGCCCATCGCGAACACGCCGAGCTCGTTGACCGCGCCGAAGCGGTTCTTGAACGCCCGCAGCAGGCGGAATCGGCTGCCGCTCTCGCCTTCGAAGTACAGCACCGCGTCGACCATGTGTTCGAGCACGCGCGGGCCGGCGATGCCGCCCTCCTTGGTCACGTGACCGACCAGGAACACGGCGGTGCCGGTTTCCTTGGCAAAGCGCACCAGGCGTGCGGCGCTCTCACGCACCTGGCTGACCGAGCCGGGCGCGGCGGTCAGCGATTCGGTCCATAGCGTCTGCACCGAATCGGCCACGATCAGCCGCGGCTTGGCCACGCTGGCATGCTGCAGGATCGCCTCGACCTGGGTTTCGGCCAGCGCGTTGACGTTGTCCAGCGGCAGATCCAGGCGGACCGCACGGCCCGCGACCTGCGAGAGCGATTCCTCACCGGTGATGTACAGCACCGGCAAGCTGGCAGCCATCTTCGCCACCGCCTGCAGCAGCAGGGTGGATTTGCCGATGCCCGGATCGCCACCGACCAGCACCACCGCGCCTTCGACCAGGCCACCGCCGAGCACGCGGTCGAACTCGCCGATGCCGGTGCTCACCCGCAGGTGTTCGGTCTGCTGTACGTCCTTGAGCGCCATGATCTTCGGCGCATCGACCTTGCCGGCCCAGCCGGAACGTCGCGAGGCCGGCGAGGACTTGGTGGGCGTCGCGCTTTCCAGCGTGATTTCACTGAGCGTGTTCCAGACCCCGCACTCGGTGCACTGGCCCTGCCACTTGCTGTATTCGGCGCCGCATTCACTGCAGACGTAAGCGGTGAGTCGCTTGGCCATGTCCACTTCCGCTTCAGAATCGATGGGGCAGGATAGCCGAGCCGCGTCGCAGCAACCGAGACGCCGAGCGCCCCCGCTCAAGATTCCGGCCCCGATGCCGATACTCCGGCGGGCCACTGCCCTCCTTCAACCTTTTCCAGGCTTCTCCATGACCGGCACCTACAGCCAGAGTCTTGTCGTGTTCTCGCTGCTGGTCGCCATCCTCGCCTCGTACACCGCGCTGGACATGGCCGGTCGCTTGGCCAGTACCCGCGGCCGGGTCGCCCGCTGGTGGCTCGCCGGTGGCGCCGGTGCGATGGGCCTGGGCATCTGGTCGATGCACTTCATCGGCATGCTCGCCTTCCACCTGCCGATCCCGGTCGGCTATGACCTGGCCATCACCCTGTACTCGCTGGCCGTGTCGGTGGGCGCCTCGGCGTATGCGCTGTGGCTGGTCTCGCGTGCAGAGCTGCCGTGGTCGCGACTGTGCGCAGGCGCGGTGCTGATGGGGCTGGGCATCGCCGCCATGCACTACCTGGGCATGGCCGCGCTGGAGATGCAGCCGGGCATCGACTACGACCCGTTGTGGTTTGCCGCCTCGATCCTGATCGCGATCGGTGCGGCCGGTGCGGCGCTGTGGATCGCCTTCCGGCTGCGCCTGGAGCAGCGCCGGCCGTTCCTGCTGCGCGGGCTGGCCTCGCTGGTGATGGGCCTGGCCATCGTCGGCATGCACTACACCGGGATGGCCGCCGCCCACTTCCCCGAGGGCGCGCTGTGCGGCGCGGCGTACGGCCAGGGCATCGATACCAAATGGCTGGCCGTGCTGGTGATCGTGACGACACTGGCCACGCTGGGGATCGCGTTGATCGCCTCGGTGTTCGATCGCCAGATGCGTACCCGCACCGGCCTGCTCGCCGATTCGCTGGCGCAGGCCAACGAGAAGCTGATGCAGGCCGCCCTGCACGACCCGCTGACCCAGCTGCCCAACCGCATGCTGCTGCAGGACCGGATCGAGCAGGCCATCGAGAAGGCACAACGCCGGCAGTTCAGCTTCGCGGTCATGTTCTGCGACCTCGATGGTTTCAAGGCGATCAACGATGCCTACGGCCACCAGCTCGGCGACAAACTCCTGATCCAGGTCAGCGAGCGGATCACCGCGCTGCTGCGTGCGCAGGACACGTTCGCGCGGCTGGGCGGGGACGAGTTCGTCATCGTGTTCCAGGTGGAAGATCCGGAAGACGCGGCGGTGGTCGCCGAACGGATCATCGCCAGCGTGGCCGAACCGTTCGAGATCGATGCGCTGGAACTGCAGGTCAGCGCCAGCCTGGGCATCGCGCTGTACCCGGCCGATGCCACCACCGAGCGCGACCTGATGGCCCACGCCGATGCGGCGATGTACCACACCAAGGATTCGGGCCGGAACGGCTATACCTTCTTTACCCAGTCACTCAACGTCAGCGCCAACCGCCAGCTGAAACTGCTGCAGGAGCTGCGCAAGGCGGTCAGCCGCAGCGAGCTGGTGCTGCACTACCAGCCCAAGTTCCAGGCCAACGGCAACGCGCTGATCGGGGCCGAGGCGCTGGTGCGCTGGCAGCACCCGGAACTGGGCCTGCTGTCGCCGGATGCGTTCATCCCGATCGCGGAGCGCAGTGGGCTGATCCTGTCCATCGGCGACTGGGTGCTCGACCGGGCCTGCGCGCAGCTGCGCCACTGGCACGATGCCGGGCATCCGGACTGGACGATGGCGGTGAACCTGTCGCCGCTGCAGTTCGGCTCCAGCACGCTGCTCGATACCGTGCAGCGCACGCTGGACAAGCATGGGCTGGACCCGAAGCGGCTGACCCTGGAGATCACCGAGACCACCGCGATGCGCGATGTGGAAGCCAGCCTGCTGATCCTGCACGGACTGACCGCGATGGGCGTGAACATCTCCATCGATGATTTCGGCACCGGCTACTCCAGCCTGCTCTACCTCAAGCGCATGCCGGCCACGGAGCTGAAGATCGACCGCGCCTTCGTGCACGATCTGGAAGACAACGCCGAGGATGCGGCGATCGTCTCCTCGATCATCGCGCTGGGTCGCTCGCTGCAGCTGCAGATCGTCGCCGAGGGCGTGGAGACCGCCGGCCAACGCCAGTACCTGAGCGACATGGGGTGCGATCAACTGCAGGGGTACCACCTCGGGCGGCCGGTGGATGCCGTGGAGTTCATGCGACTGGCGAAGGCGGCGTAACGCGCGGCACCACCGCCATCACATCACCCAACAAAAAGGCCGCCCGAGGGCGGCCTTTCTGCGTGTGGCAACGTCGCGAAGACGTCAGTGCATCATGTGCACGTTCATGTTGTGCATGACCCACAGCGAACCGGCGACGATGATGCCGATCACCACGACGGTGAAGGCCGCCGCGCTGACGTTCCAGCGCTGTTCCGAGGAGCGGTCCAGGTGCAGGAAGAACACCAGGTGCACCAGGATCTGCAGCACCGCGGCAACGACGATGATGACGCCGGTGGTGAAGCGCGGCAGGTCGCCATGCATGACCGCCCAGAACGGGATGATGGTCAGCACGGCGGCCAGGACGAAGCCGATCAGGTAGGACTTGACGCTGCCATGGCTTTCGCCGGCAGCGCTGTGGCCATGATCGTGTGCGTGATTGTCATGTGCGGCCATTACAGCGCTCCATTCAGATAGACGACGGAGAACACGCCGATCCAGATCAGATCCAGGAAGTGCCAGAACAGGCTCAGGCACGCCATGCGGGTCTTGTTGGTCTGGGTCAGGCCGTTCTGCTTGATCTGGATGAACATGATCAGCAGCCACAGCAGACCCGCGCTCACGTGCAGACCGTGGGTACCGACCAGCGCGAAGAACGCCGACAGGAACGCACTATGGTCCGGACCGTAGCCCTGATGGATCAGGTGGTTGAACTCCCACACTTCCATGCACATGAAGCCGAAGCCCAGCAGCCAGGTCAGGGCCAGCCATGCGTACATCTGGCCCACCTTCTGCTTGTGCATGGCGATCATGCCCAGGCCGAAGGTCAGCGAGGAGACCAGCAGCAGCGTGGTTTCCCAGGCGACGAAGGACAGTTCGAACAGGTCCTTCGGGCCGGGGCCGCCGTCGGTGCCGCCAGACAGCACGATGTAGGTCGCAAACAGCGTGGCGAAGATGAGGCAATCGCTCATCAGGTACACCCAGAAACCGAAGACGGTATTGCCGCCGGTGTCGTGGTGCTCGTGGTCGTCATGGCCGTGGGCCGCCGCGTGCGCGGCGTGCCCAGGGTTCATGGTGTTGGGGATAGTGGTGCTCATGCCTTCAGCTCCGATTTCACCAGGCCCTGCGCCACCAGGTGGCGACGGTGCTCATTTTCGATCCGCTCCACTTCCGCGGCCGGCACGTAGTAATCCACGTCCTTGTCGAAGGTGCGCCAGATGAAGGTGCCGATCATGCCGACCAGACCCACGATGGCCAGCCACCAGATGTGCCAGATCATCGCAAAGCCGAACACCAGGCTGAAGGCGCCGATCACCACACCGGTGCCGGTGTTGCGCGGCATGTGGATGTCGGTGTACTTGGCCGGGCGTTCCCACGCCTCACCGCGCTGCTTGCGCTCCCAGAACTCGTCCAGTTCGTTGACGCGCGGCAGCGAGCCGAAGTTGTAGAACGACGGCGGCGAAGAGGTTTCCCACTCCAGCGTACGGGCGTCCCACGGATCGCCGGTCAGGTCGGCGGTCTTCTTGCGGTCACGGATCGACACGGCGATCTGGATGATCTGGCACAGGATGCCGGCACCGATGATGAAGGCACCACACATGGCGATGATCAGCAGCGGCTGATATTCCATGTTCGGGTAGCTCTGCATGCGGCGGGTCATGCCCATGAAGCCCAGGATGTACAGCGGCATGAAGGCCACATAGAAGCCGATGAACCAGCACCAGAACGCGCGCTTGCCCCAGGTTTCATTGAGGCGGAAGCCGAACATCTTCGGCCACCAGTAGGTGATGCCGGCGAACATGCCGAACACCACGCCGCCGATGATGACGTTGTGGAAGTGGGCAATCAGGAACAGGCTGTTGTGCAGCACGAAATCGATGGCCGGGATCGCCAGCATCACGCCGGTCATGCCGCCGATGGTGAAGGTGACCATGAAGCCGATCGTCCACAGCACCGGGGTCGTGAACTGCACGCGACCGCGGAACATGGTGAACAGCCAGTTGAAGATTTTCACGCCGGTCGGGATCGAGATGATCATCGTCGTGATGCCGAAGAAGGCATTGACGTTGGCACCCGAGCCCATGGTGAAGAAGTGGTGCAGCCAGACCAGGAACGACAGCACGCCGATGCAGGCGGTGGCGTAGACCATGCCCTTGTAGCCGAACAGCGCCTTGCGCGAGAACGTGGCGATGACCTCGGAGAACACGCCGAAGGCCGGCAGGACCAGGATATAGACTTCCGGGTGACCCCAGATCCAGATCAGGTTGATGTACAGCATGGCGTTGCCGCCACCGTCATTGGTGAAGAAATGCGTGCCCAGGTAACGATCCAGGGTCAGCAGCACCAGGGTGATGGTCAGCACCGGGAAGGCAGCGATGATCAGCACGTTGGTGACCAGCGCGGTCCAGGTGAAGATCGGCATCTGCATCAGCTTCATGCCGGGGGTGCGCATCTTCAAGATGGTGATGAAGAAGTTGATGCCGCTCAGCGTGGTACCCAGGCCGGCGACCTGCAGGCCCCAGATGTAGTAATCGACACCTACCCCTGGACTGTATTCCTTGCCTGACAACGGCGGGAAGGCCAGCCAGCCGGTCTGCGCGAACTCACCAACACCCAGCGAGATCATCACCAGGCCCGCGCCCGCCACGAACAGCCAGAAGCTGAGCGAGTTGACGAACGGGAAGGCCACGTCGCGTGCGCCGATCTGCAGCGGCACGACAACGTTCATCAGGCCGGTGATCAGCGGCATCGCCACGAAGAAGATCATGATCACGCCGTGGGCGGTGAAGATCTGGTCGTAGTGATGCGGAGGCAGGATGCCCTCGTTGCCGCCAGCGGCCATGGCCTGCTGGACACGCATCATGATCGCGTCGGCGAAGCCGCGCAGCAGCATGACGAAGGCGACGATGAGGTACATCACGCCGATCTTCTTGTGGTCGACCGAGGTGAACCACTCTTTCCAGAGATAGCCCCACAGCTTGAACTTGGTGATCAGGGCCAACACCAGCAGGCCGCCGATACCAGCACCGATCAACGTGGTGATGATGATCGGGTCATGCGGGATGTCGGCAAAGGTCAATTTACCCAACAGATTCATGGTCATTCTCCCGAGCCGCCGTGACCGGTGTGACCGGCTGCGGCGTGCTCGTCTGCAGTGTGTTCGGCGTGTGCAGCAGCATCGCCTTCAGCCATCGCGTGGCCGTCGTGCGATTCACCGGCGGCCGGCATGGTGTGGCCTTCGTGGCTTTCGCCCTCGGCGCCGTCATGCTTCATGGCCTTGTGGTCGTGCTTCATGCCGTAGTGCTGGTTGTCGCCCATGTGCTTGGCGATGACCCAGTCGAACAGGCCGGCCTCGGTGGTACCGAAGTAGGTCACCGGGTGCCAGTCATGGTTCTTTTCGGCCGTCAGCGCAGCAAAGGCGGTCTTGTCCAGGTTCGCGCTTTCGGCACGCACCTTGGTCAGCCACTGCTGGTACTCCGCCTCGGTCACCGAGTGCGCGGAGAAATGCATCTTGCTGAAGCCCGCGCCGCTGTAGTGCGAGGACATGCCCGGGAACTCACCGGTCTCGTTGGCGATCAGGTGGAGTTTGGTCTCCATGGCCGTCATCGAGTAGATCATGCTGCCCAGGTGCGGAATGAAGAACGCATTCATCACCGTATCGGACGTGATCTTGAAGTTCAGCGGGGTATCCACCGGGAAGGTGATCTCGTTGACGGTGGCGATGTTCTCTTCGGGATAGATGAAGAGCCACTTCCAGTCCAGCGAGATGGCTTCGATCACCACCGGCTTCTTGTCCGAGTCCAGCGGACGATACGGATCCAGCGCGTGCGAGGAACGCCAGGTCAGCACGGCCAGCACCAGCACGATCATGCACGGGATCGACCAGACCACCACTTCGATGGCCGTGGAATGCGACCACTTCGGCTCATAGCGGGCCTTGGTGTTGGTCGCACGGTACTTCCACGCGAAGGTGAGGGTCATGATGATGACCGGCACGACAACCAGCAGCATCAGCACGGTCGCCGTGATGAGCAGGGTCTTCTCGTCGTGGCCGATCTGGCCCTTGGGGTTGAGGATGGCCGAGTTGCAGCCCGTCAGGAACACGGACAACGCAAACAGCAGGCCCGGACGCAGGAAGCGTCCAAGGGGTTTCAACGGAATCATCGGTCGATCCAATTGCGTAGGGAATGCCAGTTCAAGCCCGCCTCCGTCCCAGCCAAAGCCGGTGGTGCCGGTCCAAGGGGACAGGCACGAAGGACGATCATGTCAGCCTTCTAATTTTAGGCCGTCACGCATCATTTAAGAAAGGCATTGACAATGATCCAGCGCAGGAAAGGCCTGTTTTGGGCTGCGACACGTTGTCGCAGTGCCGGGCAATGACCCGATTCGGCAACATTTCGGCCCTTGTATAGACATGAACGGGTCAGCTCCGGGGCTGCGGCTGCCGGCCTCGCCGGCGGCGGCGCTCAGGGGGGCAGTACCTGATTGGCGCAGCTTGCGCCACTGACGAAGTCCGCCAGGTTGCGCAGCGTGATGGCCGAGATCTCCTGCAGCGCCTCCACCGTGAAGAAGCCCTGGTGCCCGGTCACCAGCACATTGGGGAAGGTCATCAGGCGCTGGAACGCGTCATCGTCGATGATTTCGCCGGACCGGTCCTGGAAGAACAGCCCGCTCTCCTGCTCGTACACATCGATGGCCAGATGCCCCAGGCGCCGTGACTTCAGCGCGCGGATCACCGCATGGGTATCCACCAGCCCACCGCGCGAGGTATTGACCAGCATCGCCCCGGGCTTCATCCCGGCAAGTGACGCATCGTCGATCAGGTGATGGGTGTCCGGCGTCAGCGGGCAGTGCAGCGAGACGATATCCGCGCGGGCGAGCAGCTCGTCCAGCGCGACCGACGTGCCGATCGCGGCAAACGCCGCCGACGGATACGGATCGTGGCCCAGCACGGTGCAGCCCATGCCCTTGAAGATGCGGGCCGTGGCCAGGCCGATCTGCCCGGTGCCGACGATGCCCACTGTTTTGCCATGCAATGTACGGCCCAGCAGGCCATCAAGCATGAAGTTGCCCTCGCGCACCCGGTTGTAGGCGCGGTGGGTCCGGCGGTTGAGCGTCATCACCAGCGCCAGCGCGTGTTCGGCCACGGCCTCCGGCGAATACGCGGGCACACGGGCCACGAACAGGCCCAGCTGCTCCGCCGCTGCGAGGTCGACATTATTGAAGCCGGCGCAGCGCAGCAGGACCGCGCGCACGCCCATTGCCTGCAGCGCCTGCAGTACCGGAGCATCCAGCCGGTCATTCACGAACACGCAGACCGCCTCGCAATCCTGCGCCAGCGCCGCGGTATGCAGATCCAGCGCGGCATCGAAGTACAGAAACTCGAACGGCTGCCCTGCCCCGCGGCGCTGGCTGGCCTCATCGAGAAACTGCTGGTCGTACGGGCGGGCGCTGAATACTGCGATCTTCATGAGGGTGATCCCCGGGAGTTCGAGCATGACCATACCGCAGTACACTCCGGCCAACTGCCTGGAGCCTGCCGTGTCCCTGACTGCCCGCCTTCTCCGCTGGACCGCCACGCCGGTGGGCCGACGCGCCCTGTTCGCAATCACTGCCGCGATCGTGACCCTGATGGCCTGCAATCCATTGCTTGCACCACTGCTGCCGGTGGTGGATGCGCTGGGGCTGGATGTGCTGATCCTGCTGATCGGTGCCCAGGCGATGACCTTGTTGCCGTGGGTGCGGCTGCATGCCAGCCGTATCGCCCGCGCCGCGGCCCGTTTACTGCTGGATACGCTCGCAGGGGCCATCGCAGGTTTCATCGGCGGTTATCTGCGGCAACTGGTATTCAGCACGGGGGCGCGTTGGACCCACGCGCGCCCGTGACCTAGTATTCGGCCCTTGCAAGACGCCATGGGTGGATGTGCGTGAAGAGTTTCGAGCGGTTCAACGGGCGCCGAAGCGGTGCGGGTAAAGCGGTCGCGATCCTGTCACACGGCTTTGGTACCGATCAGACCGCATGGAACGCCCTGCGCCCCTGGTTTGAAGCACGCTTTGATGTGATCTCCTTCGATCTTGCCGGCTGCGGTCCGCAAGGTGCGCAGACCTACGATTTCGAACGGCACGGTTCGCTGTTCGGCTATGCCGACGATCTGATCGACATTCTGGACGAGCTGGACGTGCATGACTGCACCTACATCGGCCACTCGATGAGCGGCATGATCGGCGCGGCCGCCGCCGTTGCACGCCCAGAGCTGTTCGAGCGCCTGGTCATCATCGGTGCGTCGCCGCGTTATCTCGACGACGACGGCTACACCGGCGGCTTCCAGCCGCAGGACCTGGAGCAGCTGTTCGAGAGCATGCGCGCCAACTACCAGGCCTGGATCGCCGGCTTCGCCCCGATGGTCGTCGGCGTGGAGGACAGCGCGGTTGTCGCCGATTTCTCCAATACGCTGTTCCAGATGCGCCCGGATATCGCCCTCAATACGTCGCGCACGATCTTCACCTCCGATCTGCGCAGCCTGGCTGCGCGGGTTTCCACGCCGGTCCACCTCATCCAGACCGCGCACGACGTGGCGGTACCGGTCGCCGTCGGCCACTGGCTGGCCAACGCGATCGATGGCGCCACCCTGGATGTGATCGATGCCTCGGGTCATCTTCCGCACATGACCGCGCCGGATGACGTCATGCGCATCCTTGAACAGCGACTGGCGGGCACCGCGTTGTGACGACGTCCGACAGTGACGCGCTGGCGGCCCTGTGCCAGTTCGCCCGCCTCGCCTCCCACGCTGACCTGGTGATGGCGGTGGAGGTGGACGCCGGCGGCAGGGCGACCTGGGCGGTGTCAGCCCCGGCACTGCCCTCGCCGAGCTTCAACCTGGCGCGCAGCGGCATCCTCGAGGCGCGCTGGACCGGCGAGGCCATGGACGCAGCGGACTTCCGGCTGCCGACGGCGATCATCCATGCCCTGGAAGGCCGCCCCGCCCGCCTGCTGTACGTTCCGGCCCCCTCCCACGGCGCGCCGCTGAGTGGCCTGCTGCTGCTTTGGCGAAGCCCCCCTGCCCCGGCAGCCTTGACGGCACAGGTGCCACTGCTGGCCACGAGCGTGGCCCGGCTGCTGTCCGCACGGCGCGAAGCCGCACGCGGCACGATCGTCCGCAATCAGTTCCTGGATCTGTTTGAAAGCGTGCCGGCGGGCATCGTGCTGATCGACGGCGATGGCGTCGGGGCGGCTGTCAACGAGCACGCCGCGGAGCTGCTGGGCTGCACGGCAGGCAATCACCGCGCGGCGGATCTGGCCGGCCCGATGCGCGCCCTGCGTCAACGCTGCGACAACCACGCCGAGCTGGAAGTGGCCTACAGCGCCCAGATGAACAACGACCAGTTCGCCGCCAAGCAGAACTGGACCCTGGGCGAGCGCACCTTCGACGTGGACACCCATCCGGTGCGCGGCAACGGCGCACACGGGCGCATCTGGCTGTTCTCCGATGTCACCGCCGATCTGCTGATGGCCGCCGAGCTGCGCCGCCTCGCCTCCTCCGATCCCTTGACCGGCGTCCCCAACCGCCGTCATTTCGAAGAATGCTCGGTCCAGATCATCGCCGCCCGCGAAGCCAACGGCCGCGCCGTCGCGGTGCTGATGGTGGACGTGGATCACTTCAAGAAGATCAACGATACCTACGGCCATCCGGTCGGCGATGAAGTCCTCAAGGTGGTCGCCAAGCGCTGCCGCGACGCCCTGCGGGAGCGCGATCTGTTCGCCCGCTTCGGCGGCGAAGAGTTCATCGCCCTGCTGGCGGCGTCCGCCGTCGATGAGATTCCCGCCGCCGCCGAACGGTTGCGCAGTGCGGTGGCGGCTGAACCCATCCTCGTGGGCGGCGGGCGCATTACTGTCTCTGTCAGCGTCGGGGGCGCGATCGGCGAGGCGCTGCCGGGCGGCGACCAGCGGCTGCTGGAGGCGCTGATCGCCCGGGCGGATGAGGCGCTGTATGACGCCAAGACCAGCGGGCGCAACCGGGTCCGGATGGCGCCGCTGCAGGCCGACCTCATCAACCTCTGAGGCACGCGGGCGGCACTTGTCCGCGCCAGCCTAACACTGTTAGATTCGCCGCCTAACAACGTTAGGGCAGAGCACAGTGCGCCAACCCATCGCGCGGGAAAACATCGTCGAGGCGGCCTTCCGGATCCTCGACGAGGCCGGTCTGGAGGGTATTACCCTGCGCAAGGTGGCCTGCTCGCTGGGCATCCGGGCGCCGTCGTTGTACTGGCACTTCAAGAGCAAACAGGCGCTGATCGACGCCATGGCCGACGCCATGATCTGCGACGTGGCTCGCGTGATTCCCGACGGACAGCCATGGCGGCAGACGCTGCTGCAGATCGGGCGCGAGTTCCGCCTGGCGTTCAAAGCGCGCCGCGATGGTGCGCGGGTGTATGCCGGCACCTTCCTGGCCACCGAGAACGTGCTGCGCGTAGGTGAGGCCAGCATCGCCGCGCTGATGGACGCCGGCGCGCCCGCAGGCTTTGCCGCGACCGCGGCGATGGACCTGGTGTACTACACGATGGGCTTCGTCATCGAGGAGCAGTCCTGGCCCGGCGACGGCAGCATGGAAGCGCTGGGTGAGGCGTTCATGGCGCTGGCCGAGGCCCGCTTTCCCCATTGCTGGCAGGCCCGTGACGTGTGGAGCGAGGTCGATTTCGACGCCCGCTTCGAGCAGGGGCTGGGCCTGATGCTGGATGGCATCGCACTGCGCCTGTCCCGCGCATCCTGATTGCCCCATTCCTTTCTTTTCCCGCTGTTCCGACCCGGAAAGCCACTCCATGCGTGCACCCTCCTTCCGCAGTTTCTCCCTGATCCTGGTCGCTGCGCTGCTGTCCGCGTGTGGCGGCAAGGACGACAAGGCCTCCGCCGAGGCCGCGGCCGCCAGTTCGGCGCTGCCGGTCTCACTGGCGCCCGCGCAGCAGCAGACCATGGCGCGCACGGTACTGGTCTCCGGGCCGGTAACCGCCTATGAAGAAATGCAGCTGGGCGTGGAGATCAGCGGCCAGCGCGTCACCGCGTTGCTGGTGGATGTGGGGCAATGGGTCAAGCAGGGCCAGGTGTTGCTGCAGGTGGACCATCGCACGTTGGACAGCGAGCTGGCGCAGGCCGACGCCTCGTTGCGGCAGGCGCAGGCCTCGCAGGAGCTGGCCCGCATGAACTACGAACGCAGCGCCAAGCTGGCCGCCCAGCAGCTGATCAGCGAAAGCAGCCTGGATGAGCTGCGCGCCTCGCGCATCAATGCCGAAGCGCAGACCGCCACCGCCCGTGCCGCGCGCGACGCGGCCAAGCTGCGCCGCGATTTCGCCGACCTGCGCGCACCGGCCGACGGCCTGATTTCCAAGCGTCTGGTGCAGCCGGGCCAGGTGGTTTCCGCCGGTACCGAACTGCTGCGCCTGATCCGCGACGGCCGCCTGGAGTGGCGCGCGGAACTGCCGGAGAACCAGCTGGCGGATGTCGCCGTGGGCAACACCGTGGAGCTGCCGTACGGCGGCCAGGTCGTCAGCGGCCGCATCCGCGCGGTCACCCCGGGTGTCGATGGGCAGACCCGCACCGGCACCATCTACGCCGACCTGCCCACGCCCGGCCCGCTCAAACAGGGCATCTATGTGGATGGCCGCATCGTCACCGGCGACG
Source organism: Stenotrophomonas sp. TWI273 (assembly GCF_039674765.1). Lineage (NCBI taxonomy): Bacteria > Pseudomonadati > Pseudomonadota > Gammaproteobacteria > Lysobacterales > Lysobacteraceae > Stenotrophomonas > Stenotrophomonas sp. TWI273. The sequence goes on along the minus strand of NZ_JBDJOA010000010.1, from coordinate 55,732 downwards.
GCCCGGTGCTGACCATCCCGACCGCGGCGATCGTGCAGCGCGATGGCCACAACTACGTGTTCACCGTGAATGACAAACAGCAGGCCACCCGCCACCGCGTCAGCACCGGCCAGGCCGTCAAGGGCCGTACCGCGATCCTTGAAGGATTGAAGGCGGGCGATCAGGTGGTGGTGGATGGCGCCGGTTTCCTCGGCGAGGGCGACCGCGTGCGCGTGGTGGCCGATACCAAGGCCGCCGCCCGATGAACATCTCCGCCTGGGCGATCAACCGCCCCCTGCCCGCGCTGCTGATCTTCTTCGTGCTGTGCGTGGCCGGCCTGTGGGGTTTCCATCAGCTGCCGGTGGCGCGCTTTCCGGACATCGCCTTCCCGATGACCACCGTCACCGTCACCCAGCCGGGCGCCTCGCCCAGCCAGCTGGAGGCCGAGGTGACCCGCAAGGTCGAGGACTCGGTGGCGACGGTCAACAACGTCAAGCGCGTGATGTCCTCGGTCAGCGAAGGCGTCAGCACCACCACCATCGAGTTCCAGCTCGAGGCCGATCTGGCCACCGCGCTGGATGACACCCGTGATGCGGTCACCCGCATCCGTACCGATCTGCCGCAGGACATCCAGGAACCGGTGATCTCCAAGGTCGATATCGGCGGCTCGCTGATGACCTACGCGCTGGTCGCCCCGCACATGACCACCGATGAGGCCAGCTGGTTCGTCGACCGTGATATCTCGCGTGCGATGTACGGCGTACCCGGTGTCGCGCGCGTCACCCGCGTGGGCGGCGTGCAGCGCCAGGTACGGGTGGACCTGGATCCCAATGCCCTGATCGCGATGGGCATCACCGCCGGCGATGTCTCCCAGCAGCTGGCCCGCATCCAGGTCGAGCGTGCCGGCGGCAAGACCGAGGTCGAAGGCGCGCAGCAGACCATCCGCACGCTGGGTACCGTCGGTGACGCACAGGCGCTGCGCGACTACTCCATCGCGCTGCCGGACGGGCGCGCGGTGCGGCTTTCCACGCTGGCTACGGTGACTGATGGCGCTGCCGATCCCACCGAGGCCGCCCTGCTGGACGGCAAGGGCGTGGTGGCCTTCTCGATGTCGCGCACGCGCGGCTCCAGCGAGGTCAAGGTGGAGGCCGGCGTGCATGACGCGCTGGACAAGATCAAGGCCGAGCATCCGGGCATCGACTTCCGCCTGGTCACCACGGCGATCGACGAGACCCACCGCTCCTACGATTCCTCGATGACCATGCTCTGGGAAGGTGCGCTGCTGGCACTGCTGGTGGTGTGGCTGTTCCTGCGCGACTGGCGCGCGACCTGGGTGTCGGCGCTGGCGCTGCCGCTGTCGATCATCCCGACGTTCGCGGTGATGTACTTCTTCGGCTTCACCCTCAACATCATCACGCTGCTGGCGCTCTCCGTAGTGGTCGGCATCCTGGTGGACGATGCGATCGTGGAGATCGAGAACATCGTGCGCCACCTGCGCATGGGCAAGCCGCCGCTGGAAGCTGCACGCGAAGCGGCCGGCGAGATCGGCAACGCGGTGATCGCCACCTCGCTGACCTTGGCGGCGGTGTTCGTGCCGGTCGCCTTCATGCCCGGCATTGCCGGCAAGTTCTTCCGCGAATTCGGCTGGACCGCCGCCACCGCCGTGCTGTTCTCGCTGCTGGTGGCCCGCCTGCTCACCCCGATGATGGCCGCCTACCTGCTCAAGCCACATGGCGAGGAGAAGCCGGAATCCAGGCTGATGACGTGGTACCTGGGCTGGGTGGACGCCGCACTGCGCTATCGCGGCCGCACCCTGTGGCTGGCCACCGGGTTGTTCGTCGCGTCGCTGGCGCTGGTGCCGTTCATCCCGGCCACCTTCATCCCGCAGTCCGATCTGGGCCGCAGCAACCTCAATCTCGAGCTGCCGCCGGGCACGCGCCTGCAGGAGACCGTGGCCGTCGCCGAACACGCGCGCGGACTGCTCAAGGACATGCCCGAACTCAAGCAGGTCTATACCGCCGTCGGCAGCGTGCTCGACCTGGGCGACCCGGGTGCGACCGGCGTCGGTGAGCCGCGCAAGGCCACCCTGGTGCTGGACTGGGGCAGCGCCGACGGGCGCGACCGCGACCAGCGCGTGCTGGAACGTGAGGCGCGTGAACGCCTGGCCGATCTGCCTGGCGTGCGCGTCAGCTATGTCAGCTCCGAGCCCGGCAACCTGCTGCAGCTGGTCCTCTCCGGTGACGACCCGCAGCGCCTGCAGGATGCCGCCACCGCACTGGAGCGCGACCTGCGCGGCATCCAGGGATTGGGCAGTGTCACGTCCACCGCCTCGCTGCTGCGCCCGGAACTCCAGATCGTGCCGAATCCCGCCCGCGCCGCGGACCTGGGCGTCGCGACCGCCGATATCGCCGAAGCCGCCCGCATCGCCACCGCCGGCGATTACGAGCAGCGCCTGGCCAAGCTCAACCTGCCCGACCGGCAGGTACCGATCCGGGTCGGCTTTGCCGAAGCCACGCTGGCCAACCCGGGCCTGATCAGCCAGCTGCGCGTACCCGGCCGCAATGGCCCGGTGCCGCTGGCGGCGGTGGCCGACATCCAGCAAGGCAGTGGCCCGTCGCAGATCTCGCGCTACCAACGCCAGCGCAACGTGACCCTCACCGCCGAGCTCAACGGTCGCCCGCTGGGCGATGTGATGACCGAAGTGCAGGCGCTGCCGGGCGTCAAACAGCTGCCGCCGGGCGTGACCTTCCTCAACACCGGCGATGCGGAAGTGTTCGTCGAATTGTTCATCGGCTTCATGCTCGCCATGGCCGCCGGGTTGATCTGCATCTACATGGTGCTGTTGCTGCTGTTCAACCACGCGCTGATGCCGGTCACCATCCTCGCGGCGGTGCCACTATCCGCCGGCGGTGCGTTCGGCGCCCTGCTGATCACCCAGAACATGCTCTCGCTGCCGGCGCTGATCGGCCTGCTGATGCTGATCGGCATCGCCACCAAGAACTCCATCCTGCTGGTGGACTACGCCGTGATGGCCGAAGACGAGCACGGCATGAGCCAGCACGACGCGCTGATCGATGCCTGCCGCAAGCGTGCACAGCCGATCATCATGACCACGCTGGCGATGGGCGCAGGCATGATGCCGATCGCGCTGGGCTTTGCGGGTGACTCCAGTTTCCGGGCCCCGATGGCGATTGCCGTGATCGGTGGCTTGATCACCTCCACGCTGCTGAGCCTGATCGTGATTCCGGCGGCCTTCACCGTGGTGGATGATGCGGGGGATTGGCTCTCGCGGAAGTTCCGGCGGCGGTCGTCGCATCCCGTGGGGAGTGGTGCGGAGTGAGGTGACTGGCTGCTTCGCCACAAACAAGTAAGCCCCGGCCTTGGCCGGGGCTTTTTGCTGCATCTGGTGTCCGGGGCAGAAAATTGAGCCTGCTGCCAAGCTGAAGCTGGCTGCATCACCTGCTGCATAGATACGGTTGCACTTCAAAATACAGCATGTACAGATGCGCCATTCGCCATCAAAGTCTCATCGACAAACTTATGGCAAGGCACTTACGAGCATGTCAACGGCGCAGCTCATCTGTGATGTCAGACAGAAATCTTTGCAACCCAACCGGATCGTCTTCTCCAGGGTCAAAATCCTCGATCATTCGATCCATGACACTGTTCAAACCATGAAGACGGTCGATTACCTCGCGCATGAAATCTCGCTCTGCCGCAAACAGTGTCACGTCCTGATCGAGGCGAACCACCCAGTTGAACGAGGACGAAAACAGGTAGTGATCGCGCAGAAACCGCTCACCTTCCATCCAATACCGGCGCAGCGAGTCAAGATCGGGCTCCACGCTGCATTCTTCTTTGCCGGCAGCCAGGTCTTCAAAGGACGCAATCCCTATTGCGCCAGATGAGCGGGACTGCCGTATATGCACATCCAACCAAGCATTCCAAACGTCTGTCGGGGCAAGATCCGCATAGCAATTTCTGTCAAATGCAATCCCCGCCCAGCCATTAGCAATAATCGGATTGTCTGGCGGTTGCGCATCCGACAGAACCGAGAGCAACTTCAGCTTCCGCAAACAACCAGTCATCATATCTAGTCCCACCCCACCCCCCGTGATGAGTCTTCGTTTTGCTGGATGTTCCCGCCACGATTATCTAAAGGCAAAGTGATAATGCAAGGGATAGGCATCTTAAGTGCCTGCCGCCCATCCGGATCAGTGAACCTGTAAGGATTGCCATTCGCATACCGATAGCGATTGAACTGATCAACCGGCTTCTGATAAGCCGTCACCGCGCCCACGCACGGGCAAGTTCACTGAAACCGCATGCAGCTAAGATGCGTTCGTCCTTGCCCTTCATTATCTTCAGAAATGCGCTATTCATCATTATCTGAAGAAGCAGGCTCAGCCCCAGATAACGATGCTACCGTCGGGCCCGTTAAGCTGCATGGCCTCCGGCCCGGAGTATCCGTCGTCCGTCAAGTCGACGGTGAGAAATTTATCGCCCGAAAACATCATGGTCATTTTGACGTCATCGACCAGGCAATCGACCAATTTCAATCGGAGCGACGCATGTGTCAGTGCGCCCATCCGCACGCCGCAGGAGAGCGTGTATCCGTTATAAATATGAAGCGACCATCCATCATCAGTTCCAACCCGAAGCTGCTCATCCTCGACGGTCAACGTTACATACTTGCCTTTTAGATGTTGAAAAGTGTCTGATCGATGCTCGTTCATGTGACGTTTCTCACGCTACTTGATTGGAAAATGCGACTTGGAATTGGGCAGGGTCTTTCCTGAATATGGATCAACACCTTGCTTACCTGCGTTCTCATATTTGATGTAGCCCGCCGGCGACAATACCCGCCCCCACGTTGCCTTGGCTAAAGCGCTGATCGTACTCGTCGCGATGTTGGCAATGTCCCATACGATCTCGACAATGCGACCGTCAGGGTCTTTGAACTTTTACAGATTGCCATTCGCATACCGATAGCGATTGAACTGATCAACCGGCTTCTGATAAGCCGTCATCGGATCAACCGACAGGAACATCCCTAGCTGCGGATCCATGTACCGCTGCTGCATGTAAACCAGACCTGTTGCCGAATCGCTCACATGCCCGGTGTAGCCAGGCCCATCCTTGACCTGCCCACCCAACTCGTCACCATACGGCTCAATCCGGCCGCGCTCGACAACGCTGCCTGTGCGATCCGTGACAGCGACCGGGCTGCCCAACGCATCCACATGCGTCCAGCTAACACCTGTCGAGCTGCGGGTCGCCAGCAGTCGACCACCTGCATAGATGTACTCCGAGGCGCCCTTTCCTCGTCGCTCTTCGTGCACCACCTTTCCGGCCAACGAATACATCGCGCGCAGGCGTTGCCCCTGGGCATCGTGCGCCACCGCACTCCGCCTATAGGAATTGTAGGCCTAGCGCTCCGCCTCCTCCTTCACTTCACGCAGCCTATTGCCAAAGTTGAAGTCGGACTTCCGCCCATTGCGTAGCTGGAGATGGCCTTGAACATCCCAGGCCAGTCCAGTCACTAGACTTGCCTGGAACACCTGCCCTACGTGCTTGGACCGGAATACAGGACAACGCCATGCACACGCAAGTTCGGATGCACCTCGCATTCCTTGCTTTCATCGTGGAAACACGCTTGTGGAAGCCCAGCCATGTCCATCTCGAAGACCACTCTGGAGCGGTTGACGAAGTTCGCATAGCGCCTGCCGTCTTCATTTCCCGTGACAAGACGACCGTCCGGATAGGCAGCCTTCAGCGCCACCAACGTGGAGCCAACACCAACTCCCTTCTCATCTAACAATCCCTCGGAGATGGTCCGCAGCTTCTCTATCCTGCCTTGGTCGAACCAGCATTCGACAACCAGACCATCGGGTAACGAGACATCCATGACTATGTAATCGTCTCCTTCCTGCATAACCGAACGTTTAATGATGGGATTGCCGGCTGCGAAAAGCTGGTCCTTGGTCATCCCAATACGCAGGCCCGCAAGGGAGCCACTGCTGGCATCAATGCCTGCCACCAAGGGGACAGCTTCAGTAGGCGTCTGCTTGGCCAGATCCCTTACGTCGGAGGGAGCAGGGCTGCATGCCACTAGCATCATGAGCCAAGCTCCGCCGGAGATGATCTTCATTTTTTGGGTTTCCAGTCAGTGAAACGTCCCTGCGTTCCATCCTGCTTAAGATCCACATGAACGCCGCGGCCATCAGTATATTGATTGACCCGGTTGAATTCGCCGGAACCATGGGCCGCATCAGCGGTCCGCTTAGCTGTGCTCCCATTGATCCGTGCGTCTGCCGCGTTGTCCTGTAAGTGCTGGCTCCGACTAGCGCCACCCACCGTTCGGTTTTGCTCCACCGTTCTTCGGCCACTAGTCGCTTCGACATTCTTGCCGGATTTATCACTGAAGTTGAGCAGTTTGGTCGTCACTTCAGATCCGGCAAAGGCCGGGTCCACAACTGATAGCCCATTGCTGCTTTCTCCAATCGCCTGGCGACTAAAGGCGAGTCTAGGGGATTGATGCCGCACTTTGCTGCATTCGCTCTTGCAAACTAAAGCTCCAAGCTTCATGTCTTCGAGCTATTTGGTCAGGGTCCGACCCTGCTCAGTCATAAGTGCTCTGGAAGCCAGGCTTCCGAATGCGCCCCTCAACACCCATACGGATGCAAACCTTCCGCAACGAGCAGCATTGATGCTTGCGACGATCGGCTCGCAACGAATCCCTCACCAATCAATGAGTTCCACGCCGCCCCAAACAAAAAGCCCCGACCAAGGCCGGGGCTTTCTGCTGTATCTGGTGCCGGAAATAGGAATCGAACCTACGACCTACCACATGCGCACCAGGTACAAAGCGTACCTAGGCTCGTTCAAGGTTGATCTCGAATATTTCGCCATCTTCAATGTACAGCACGACATTTCTGTCGGAAGCCAAGCGAATGTCAAGGATCCAGACCTGGGGAGCACCTTCCAAAGCCTCGCATAACCCTGCGGTAGAAATGCGAGAACCTTGTTCAGAGAGCTTTTCTCTTAGTACATCGAGCGACGGAGCTTTCAATTCTCCAGATGGAACATCCAAGGAGGACAGCTCCCAGATATCCTCCGGGCTGAAGTGCCCTCTGAGCACCTGGCTGACTTTTGATCCGGTTATCGGAAAACCCCATTCGTCAGTATTCATCGCGATCAGCCTCCATTGAGTGGCCGGGCCTTCGCCCGGGATGGTGTCCCACCAGTACCGTTAGACTCGTAAGGATGCTCATGGGGACTTGTATGGCTTCCAGGTCTCCCATGGTCAGTAAAGTCGATTGTCTTGACCGGCCTGCCCTGCCCATCGAACTCACGGGCCTGGTCATACTTTCCGTTTCTGCCTTCTTTCTGTCCCAATTGAGTATGGGGCCCGCCCGCATCAGGATCAGGCGCTGGCTCGCCACTAGGCTTGGTTGGCAGCGCTCGATCAGGAAATCGATTCCCCGAGGCGCCCTCAGACGCTATCGATCCATCGCCCTGAAGAGCTGGTTGCTGCGGGGTCGACTCGGACTTCTGGAACACCCCCCTTACAGCGCTTTCCAATTTATTGCCGAGATCTGCACGCTGTTCTGAACTTGTCGTAGCGTAATAGGTGGTTGCGACTACGATCGGGATAACCACGATAGGGATGAGAAGCGTGGCACTCTGCCCGTCTGGATCCGTGAACTTGTAAGGGTTCGAGTTCGCATACCGGTATCGGTTGAACTGACCCACCGGCTGCTCATACGCCGTCACAGGGTCGATCGAGAGGAACATCCCCAGCTGCGGATCCATGTACCGCTGCTGCATCTGGCTTAGTCCAGTAGCAGCATCACTCACATGCCCCGTATACCCCGGGCCATCAGCAACCGGCGCACCTACGACAGCGCCATAAGGCTCGTAACTGATGCGCTCGATCACTTTGCCGCTCGCATCGCTCTTGGCTACTACCGAGCCCAAGGCATCGGTATGGATGTAGGTGACCGTTTGTCCCTGCGCCTGTAGCGACGCTATTGCGAGCCCACACAGAACCAGCGCCGTCAGGCCAGTCAGCCTCAGCAGCCGGTGCAATATCGCTCCCCGCATCATGGGATCACCTCGCCCGGCTTACGTGGCGGCTGTCCCGGATCGCCGTCGCCCGGGTGTGGCTCTTGTTCGAACGTGCCGGTATAGGGCTGCGACCACCCCGAACAGCCTGCTGCGTTGCACGCGCGCACGATGTAGCTGGGCGCACAATAGCTGGCCGAGTACATCGGCGATGTCACCGATGTCGCCGACCCCGAATAGAGCAGCCTGAGCCCACCAGGCGCGCTCAGCTCGTATCGATCTGCATATGGCGATGACGACCAGCTGACCGTGCACAGGGAGTACTCGCTGTTATGCGGCCCCGCGTAGTAGTTGCGTTGATGCGCGTAGCCCACATTCGTGCCGCGGGGCGGCTTCAGGACCGTCACTACCTTGGTAGCTGAGTAATTTCCGCAGCCAGAACCGTTGCACGCCTTTACCCGATAACCGTACTTGCCGGAGGTGGCAGGATCGCGGGCGATACTTGTGGCGGCCGTGTCCTGCTGCGCGCTCCACGCCCCACCGTCGATGTTCTGTTCCAGCACATAGGTGCCTGCGGTGGCTACAGTGGTCCAACTAACCGTATAGGCAGCACTGGTGCCGGTCGGAGCGGTAAGGGTCGGCGTGCCACTCGGCTTCAGCAGTACTGTGGTGGCCGCCGTCGGCGACCAGGTGCCACAACCGCCATCATTGCAGGCCTTTACTCGATATCCGTAGGTGCCATTTCCCTTACCACTGAAGGCAATGCTGCGCTCGTTCGTAGACTTCACTGACGACCAAGCGCCCCCGTTTGACTGCTGCTCGATCAAGTAGCTGGTTGCCGTCCCTACACTCGCCCAAGAGAGCGTATAGGCGCCGTTGGTGCTGCTTCCCGGAAGAGTCAGAGAGGGCGCACTGCTGGGCGGCAGAGTTACCACCGTGGAGACGGATGCCGAGTAGCTACTGCATCCACTGGTATTGCATGCCTTCGCACGGTAGCCATAGGTGGCCGAACCACGACCGGTGGTGGCCCAGCTCAAGCCGGCGGAGGTTTGCGCGCTTTTCCACGCAGCCCCATTAACACTTTCCTCCAGCTGATACGACGTTGCCGTAGACACAACGGGCCATGTAACCATCCATGCCCCGGTATTGTTAGTCGCTGGCGTCGTGAGGATTGGCCCAACCGGAGCACGCAGTACTGTAGTTGTTTTTTCCGCCGACCAGCCGCTGCAACCACTGCTGTTGCAGGCGCGCACGCGGTAGCCATAGGCGCCATTGCCCCTGCCTGTGGCAGCGTAAAGGGTGGCCGCCTCCGATTGCAGCTGAATCCAGCTTTCACCGTTGATCCTTTCCTCGAGTACATACTCTACCGAACCCGGGACGGCATTCCAGGTGACCTGGTATTCGCCGCTCCCGTTGTTGGTGGGCAAAGAGATTGCCGGAGCCGCCGCGGGCGGCAGCAGCACAATCGTAGTCACGGTGTTCGACCAAGGGCTGCAGCCGGCCGCATTGCAAGCACGAACCTGATACCCGTGACTTCCCGTCTGCTTGCCGGAAACCGCGAGCGACTCTACCGTCGTCGCCGAGATGTTGGTCCAGGCTCCGTCCCCCAGGCGCTCCTGCGGTTCGTAGCGTGTGCTGCCCGCCACTGTCGACCAGCTCACCGTATACGCACCCGTACCGCTATTGGTCGGTGCCGTGATGGCAGGCGCGGAGGCAGAAGGGTAGATAACAGTCATCGCGTGCTCTACTGACCAGCCGCTGCAGCCGGAGGCATTGCATGCCCGCCCCCGGTACGCATATGCACCAGCCGCGCGACCAGTCAATGAAACGCTGGTGCTACTGGCGCCATGAACGGATCTCCATGCAGCTGAGCCCGCACGCTCCTCGATATCGTAACGCGTGGCGCCGGCAACGGCCGCCCACGAGACCGTGTAGCTTCCGTTGAGACCCGCCGCAGGTACAACCAGCGCGGGCGCACTTGACGGTATCGGTAGAACTTGAACCACCAGAGCAATGCTCCAGCCGCCGCAGGTTGAACCCTGACAAGCCCGGACTCTATAGGAGCGGGCCCCAGTGGAAGCGCCCGTCACGGTGTAGGAGGCAGCCGGACCGCTGTAAACCGCTGTCCATGAGGCACCTCCGTTGATGGAGCCATGCAGCTCGTAGCGACTTGCATTGCCAACGCTGGTCCAAGCCGCTGTGTAGGTGCCGGTAGCTACAGTGGCTGGGCCACTTAGAGAGGGAGTCCCAAGGACCACCAGACTCTCCAACTCGGCGACCAAACTTCCGCCAAGACTGATGTACTCCAGCTCTTTCCCGGTTCGCTTGTTGTGCTGGCGACGCAGCACGCCATCATTTCCGTAGAAGGAAAGAATGTCGCCCAATGCTGCACTGTAGCTGCCAACGCGGCGACCTTGCGCATCGTAGGCGTAGCTCTCTCGACCCGCACCGTCCCTCAGACGATTGCCGTAGTCGAAACTGAAAACATCGCCGTTCTTTTTTGCCAAATTTCCCTGCGCATCATAGGCGATACCGATGACGGCACTCCCGTCATCCAGATTCACCGTCGTCATTCGATTACGTGCGTCATACCAGTAATTGTGCTGCTTTACACCACCGAGTTTGGCGCTGCGAATGTTGTCCAGTACGTCGTAGGTGTATCGGTACGTACCATCCCCACCGAACGACGAAGACTTCGCATAAGTCAGGCGATCCAGCGCGTCATACTGCATCTGCCTGGATTTGGCAGGCTCGACAGCGTCCACCGTAGCGGTGACGTTACCGTTGCTGTCATAGCTGAAGGTTGTATCGAGGACGGTTGTATCAATTGCTCGTGCCGGCATGCCCCGTGCGTTCTGAACCATGTTGCGCACGATGCCATTCCCATAAGTGAATGATCGCAACCCCCCGTTCGGGTAATAGCGAGCTCCTGATGCGTAAGGTCCCGCCTGCGTCGCCTGCCCCAACGCATTCGGCGCCAGAGCGATGACCTGACCGCTTGGATACTGCAGGCTGGCCAGCGCCGCGTTGCCGTTGTAGCCATAGCCCATTGTCCATATGCCCACGCCCTGCTGCTGCATCGTTTCACCGACTATCAGCCCGCGCTTGTTGTAAGCATAGGTATTGATGACCTGCCGACCGCCACTATTCGCTGTAACCACCTGCGATGGCTTGCCGTCTGCGGTGTAGCTCCAGTCCTGGCTGCCGTTGCCGTCCGGGAAACTCAGCCGACTGAGCCGGTTGCGACTGTCGTAGCTGCGATCCACACGCCGTCCAGATGATTGCGCGACCGATGTTTCGCAATCACTCAAAGAGGTCAATGTCAATCCCGCAGCACTCCAAAACAGATTGCCTGCCGGGTCGTACGTCATGACCGTTGCGCCGGATTCGGGCTCCACTGATTTGCAAAGCTGTTGGAAGCTGTCGTACACGTACGAACGCGTCAGCGAGGTACTGCTGTCAGCGTTACGCCGCTTGATCGAGAGAACCTTGCCGAACCGGTCGCGTGCAATTTCGGTAAAGGCTCCAGCGGGATGCTCGATACGAGTCGGGGCGTCATAGTTTGGATTGTCAAACACCTGATGGCTGGTAACTGACTTCTGACCACGCGGATTGGTCGTTCGCACGCGCAGCCCCGACAAGTACTCAGTCACTGTCGTCAAGAGCCCCAGCTCGCTATCGGCGGAAATGGATGTTGGCCGGCCGAGCGCATCGAACTCACTCCATTCGCCGGCGGTCGGGCTCGCGCTGCTGCTGGGGTAAGACTGGAACGTGGCTCGCCCAGCATGATCATATGTGAAGCGCTGGTAGCGCTCCGTCTCCGCCAAGGTTGCATCAAGCTCACGGGTCAGCACCGGGCGCCATAGAGCGTCGAACCATGTGAACCTGCGATGGTTCCCGGTGCTGCTGGTCAGCCGCCAGTGTCCCGATGCGATGCCATGCTCCACCGCGTGCACCCGCTCAAAGACCTGTGTCGTCGGATTCCAGGCTACGCTGTCGCCCGCTCCATGTGTCTTCGCGGTGATGCGCCCCATTGCATCGTAGTCGTAGCTGGTCTGGTAACCCTGTTCATTGGTGACGGCGCGGATCCAGCCATTGTCATCTACGCTGGCACTGAGCGAAGTGCCATCTGCAAATCCAATGGACTGAGGTGTCCCGCGCTTCCAGTTGTTCAACGCTGTGCTGTTACCACGCCCGTCGACGAAGCTGGCAACACTGCCATCGGGGTGGTAAGTCAGCGATTGAACGAGCTTGCCGAATTGGTGCTTCTGCTGCGGCATGCCCAGTACGTTGAAACTCGTTTGGGATTCCACCAGCCCCGTGTTTACGTTGGTGGTCTTGGCAGTCTGTCCTAACAACCAACGCGCCGTATCATCGTAATAGGCGGTCACGTCGGTTCGACTGTCGCCCAGCGAGCTACTGCGCACTACCTGCAGCGGGCGGGCCTTCGCATCAAACGAGGACACGTTCCAAGACATGGTAACGCCATCACGCGTAATCACCTTCTTCGCCAACGGACGCACCAGCACGGATGACTCGTCATTCCCACCCCAGCGCGAGCCATAGCGGTCGGGAAACGGCATGGAGTTGGCCTGGGCGGAAGTTACATATGTCAGATCCTCCTGCTCAAGCTTGGTACCGTTGGCCGCCACCGTACTGCGCCCCAGTAGTTTGCCCTCATCGCGCGAGTAGACCGTTCCGTAGTGCTCCAGCAGGACGCTGCCATCCGGCTGCACGACGGCGACGCTCTTTCCACCAGTACAGGCGGTGCAGGGCGGGACCACACCTGACCAGAGGGCCGTTTCACCGTTGGCACCTTCATAGCTCCAGACCAGAGGCGCCGGCAGTCCGGGACCTTCGATGGTCTTACGCGTCAGCCCCAGTACATCGAAGTGTATTGGTACGGCCAGATGGTGGACCATGGCAGAGTTGTTTTCTGCCGAGCCGCTGACCGCTTCACCTTGGCAAAGAACGCTTGGCACACCGTCGCGATAGTGACGCTGATGATCAAAGCGGAAGGTGCCTACAGCTCCGGATGGGTGCTTCATCTGTACGCTGTAACTCTTGGGTGACAGCGGTGCGACGTTTCCACAGCCCGGGCCTGGATCTTCGGTCCAGGTCATGTATGAAACGCGCATATCCGACAGATGGTTGATTTCCCATGCCGCCTGGTCGGGCTGCACGATGCGTTGCAATAACTCGCCGTTGTAAGCGTAGATCCAGCTTCTACCATGTGCGCTGGCACTGGCGAGTCGATTGTTAGCATACTGGAGCGTTATGGCTCGGCCATCGCTCGCAGTGATGCTTGTGGGGTGGCCATTGCTGTTGTAAGCAATCGCGACCGAGTTTCCAAAACGATCTTCAATTCGGCTGGCAAGCAGAAAAACCTCGACGCGGGGCCGCGCACCGCCATTCTTGACGTCCTGCCCCATGTTGCCTGCGTAGCGTGTGGTCCCGATGTTGAACGTGTAGGTGATGCCATCGGTTGTCTGCAGTACGAAGCCCTCGCCCTCATAGCCAGCAACCATTGGCGTGCAGGTGATCGAATCCAGCGCACTGGTCGTCCATACACTTGCCTGGCGGTTGTCTGGTTTGAATTGTGCAGGCGGCAATGCGATGAGCGATCGAGCCCCTTGGCCAGGAAGATTTACCGAGTACCCGGACCAGATATCTTCTATGCGATGTGGTGGAAGCGTATAAGGATAGAAAATGTCCGTACAGCGTGGTTTGCGCATGCCAACCGTGACGTTCCATCCGTAAGCTGAGTCAAAGACACCCGAGATGTAGGGAACGTCGATGTTCCAGTCGCCGACTCCTCCGTAAATATGCGGAGCTATACCCGCAAGCGGCGTTGGCCTGATGACCAGCTTCCGGGTCAGCTTCACCGGAAGCGTGTTGGTGCCAGGAATATCGATGTCGGTTTGCTCAAACGCGACGCTCTGATCGAACATATTGATCGCGTCGCCAAACAAATCCGACTTCAGCGCACCAACCTGCTCGGCCGTGCGCAAGCGCTTGTCGTACTCCTGATAAGGCTGCATCGCCTGGGCATATGCGGCTCCGACGCTGCCTCCCATCAACAGCGTAGCCAGACCCACGCGTACAGCTCCCTTGACCGCGCTATGGCAGCCTGACTTCCTGTCCTGCATCCGTACATCCCCTGTTATCGGCGACGCCGATATTCACCTAACTTTCACCCCTGTCAAGCGCGGCGATCTCTCCGCTTCGATAGCTCTTCCGAGCAAGCCCCGAGTTCAGACGCGCTGCACTGAGACGAGCCAATTGGAGTTGACGCCATACGTCCAAGCCATGACGATCCCCAAACAAAAAGCCCCGACCAAGGCCTGGGCTTTCTGCTGTATCTGGTGCCGGAAATGGGAATCGGACCTACGATCTACACATTACGGACCAAGCCGAGTGAACCGTGCTAGCGATTGACCGGCTGCTCATACGTCGTCACCGGATCCACCGACAGGAACACGCCCAACTGCGAATCCATATACCGCTGCTGCATGTAGCTCAGGCCAGTGGCAGAGTCACTCACATGCCCCGTATACCCCGGGCCATCAGGAACCGGCGCACCTATGACAGCACCTTAAGGCTCGTAAGTGATGCGCTCGATCACGTTGCCATTGGCATCACTTTTGGCTACAACCGAGCGTAGGGCATCGGTATGGATGTAGGTGACCGTTCGTGCGCTTGCGGTTGCACAGCAGCCAGACTCAGCAACAGCACAAAGCATAGCGATGCGTCTACGGCACCAAGCTTCCGAACTGGATCCTTAAATCTCCCGAAGCGGGTGGACACGCCGCTTGCAGTTTCCCCGATCCTGCGCATCCTTCCAATCCCTGAAAGAGCTTGAAGCAAGGCAGGGTATTCATAGCACAGGAATAACGCGCCATGAATCCAACGGGGCGATTGAGGCCACCCACACCATCCTGACGTGAGCAACGCCCTTGGCGCTAAGCGCCGGCGAGGCCGAACCGGATCGAGGTGCCGATGTCAGTCCGGGGTGCGTCGAACGGACCTGAGGTTGCCGGCCGCTGGCCGGCACTACCACCAAGCGAGCCACAAACAAAAAGCCCCGGCCAAGGCCGGGGCTTTTTGATGTATCTGGTGCCGGAAATAGGAATCAAACCTACGACATACGCATTACGAATTACTGAAAAAGAACAACTCATACGGATGAAATGCGTCGCTATCCACGTACTTACCGATACGCCCGTTATCGGAAATGACAAAGAATGCCCTGATGGGTCGCATGAACACATCATCGGCAATCGGACAGGAACTCGTCATCTCGCTCCAGGACACATCTAGCGGATACGCAAATCGGAAAAACGATCGAGATGAAAAATCCACCCACTCGCTTTGCCCAATATACTCAATCACTGCGAAACTCTTGGCACCTAGATCAATAGACAGCCGCTTGAAGTCGAGGAACTCCTGCTCAGTAAATAGGACGCCCCCGGGCCGGTACTCCATATTTGATTGGCATCGGATTTCAGGACCGTCGCGATTCACAATGAAAGCCTGATCAAGCAACCCCGCCCAATAACTTACCAAGCTTTCTAGATTCAACCAGTATTTCTCTAGGTAATAAATATCCAGCTCATCGAGAGAAACCTCGCCGTATCCCACAATGCCGCTTGACTGAAAGTCGATCATCACTCCACCCCCCGAACCTACTTAAGCGCATCGATTCTTATCTGTAAATTTGGCCAGACTTGTTGATGTCAATAGTCGCCACGCCAGTAGTTTTTGACGTGTGGCTTCCTATGACTATTCCGTCCGGGATTCTCACCCGACCGCCAGAGGTCTTAGTGCCGCCATCGGTGATTGCATCAAATAGCTTGCCTGCGTCTCCTTCCACCCGCCCTTGGCACGGGCCGCCCTTGGCACGCGCCCCCCTTTACCCGCTCCAGCTTTCCAGCTGCATCGATCAGATGGTCCGCGCTCCACCTTGCGGCTTGCTGCTGATCGGTGATGAATGCCCATCAAAGGATTTTTGTCGATCAGCTTCCACTCAACTGCACGAGACAAGGCAGACCGCAGGCAAGCAAAGTCGCGCGCTGCGGTAGCCTTTGTGACGGCATCGGGGCCAGTTATACGCCCGCGCCACCAGCGCTCCATCGTGGGCACATCAATCTCGATAATTTGACGGCGTAACAGCCACGGAAACACGGATCGGATGCGATCCGGGTACTGGCGACCACCCTTGAGTTCGGCAACCGCCCAAGGCTCGAAATGCTCGTTGAGGAGCGTTTCGAGCGTGCAACTAGTGGGCTTGGATTTTGCGAGCGTCGGCAATCCGGACTGAACGTATTCAGCGACTGCTTGCCGGGCTTGATCGCGGGCTTGATCAAGTGACAGATGCTCGACCGACCCCAAGGTACGACGCTTACCGTGCGCCCAAGTCACGATCCAAGCCTTGTGCCCAGAGGGCTGCACGCGCAGGATCAGGCCGCGAACCTGGGCATCCCTAAGCTCATAGGGGCGATCCCGGGGCTCCGACGTAAGGACGATGCGCTTGGTGAGGACGGATGACATCGGGCGGAGGGTCCGTAAGTGGCGATAAGGCCAACTTAGGACAGGATGCGAGGCGATGTTTGGATGCGGAGCGTCCGCAGCGCTCTACTCCTCCAAATAACGAGTTTAAGCTCACTCATTCATCAGACCTGTGCCTGAGTCCGGCCCGATAAAATCAATCAACGCTTCGATTTCCAGCCCACGCTCATTAGGTTCATCGTCCAATTTCAGGCCAGTATCGGAGAGCTCTCGAACAAGCGCATCAACCAACCACTCCCGATCATTGCCATCGAATAAACACTCGTCGCCCTCCAGCTTCTCAAATGACAGATCACGGCCATTTTTGGCGCAAATCTCCACAAGCAGCATGCGCAAATGCAACGGCACCTTTCCACTCATTTCACTTCACCTTTGGGTCTCTCACACCATTACTTTCGTGGAATTGTAGTTATCACTTTTCCATCACCGTTCAGAACAACCTTGGCATCCCTCCCCGTGTATACCGTCTTGCCTCCGGCCTGCTCCGCTACCTTTAAGGGCTCTCTAACTGCCGACAAAATTGCTTTTGGAGATACACCCCTGCCGCCATCACGTGAAATCGCCTGATTCAGACCGTGCTTGGTGTATCCCGTTATCCTCCCAGCAACTGCGCCGGTCCCTGTCACTCCCGCAGCGCCAGCCCCGATTTCGGTCGCGGTAGCTACAGCAGCAGGATTGGCTAGCGCTGCCATGCCCACCTCAACTACCACGGGGGCAAGCATTACACCTGTTACGGCAATCGCAAAGGGCTGTAACGGCTTGTACACATCGCCATTGCCAGCCTCCATGTCCTTACGATGCTGTTCGACAAAACGCTCTGCTGCTTGTCGCCCATCCGGATCAGTAAAGCGATACGGATTGCCGTTCGCATACCGATACCGATTGAACTGCCCCACCGGCTGCTCATACGCAGCCACCGGATCAACAGACAGGAACACACCCAACTGCGGATCCATGTACCGCTGCTGCATGTAACTCAGCCCAGTAGCTGCATCGCTCACATGCCCTGTGTACCCCGGTCCATCCGTGACCTGACCGCCTACCACGGCACCGTAGGGCTCGTAGTCATAGCGCTTGATCACGTTGCCGTTGGCATCGCTCTCGGCCACTACCGAGCCCAAGGCGTCGGTATGGATGTAGGTGACCGTCGTCTGGGCGATTGCGGATGGTGGCATGCCAAGGCCAATCAGCAACACACAGAACATCCAGGCGCCTACCGCACCCAGCTTCCGAATTCGATCCTCAAATCCCCTGAAGCGGGTCGACACACCGCCTGCAATTTCCCCGAACCTGTGCATCCTTCCAATCCCTGAAAGAGCCTTGAAGCAAGGCTGGGTATTGATAGCACAGGAATGATCCGCCATGAATCCAACGGGGCGATTGAGGCCAACCACTCCATCCTGACGTGAGCAACGCCCTTGCCGCTAAGCGCCAGCGAAGCCGGATCGGATCGAGGTGCCGATGTCAGTCCGGGGTGCGTTGAATGGACCTGAGGTTGCCGGCCAGCGGCCGGCACTACCACCAAGCGAGCCACAAACAAAAAGCCCCGACCGAGGCCGGGGCTTTTTGCTGTATCTGGTGCCGGAAATAGGAATCGAACCTACGACCTACGCATTACGAATGCGCCGCTCTACCAACTGAGCTATTCCGGCGAGGTCGTGAATTCTAGGGGGTGCGGACCACTTTGGTCAATCAGGGAAGCGGCCGCATCGGCAAACGGCCGCGCCCCAATGACCTCGAGCGACCTGCCCCGGAAGTACCAGCCCTTGACGCACCAGCCTCTACAGTGAATCCCCCACCTCCGGAGGCATCCCATGCGCCCCTGTCCCCGCTTGGCCGGTCTGCTGCTGTCATCCCTGTTGTTCAGTGTCCCCGCGCTGGCACAAGGCACGGGGCCGATGCCGCAGACGCCGGACCAGCAGTGGCAGCCGCTCTTCCAGCAGGTCCAGGGCGCACACCTGTTCAAGGATCAGAAGACCTTCGCGGATGCAGTGCCCCACCAGCCCAGCGCTGCCCTCCTCACCCAGTGGCAGCGCGCGAGGACTGGGCCCGGGTTCGACCTGGCAGCCTTCGTAGCCGAGCACTTCACCGTGCCCGGCGACACCCAACCCTACGTGCCACCCGCGGGCGAGACACTGCGCGCGCACATCGATGGGCTATGGCCGGTGCTGACCCGCACCACCGGCACCGTGGATCCGAACGGCTCGCTGCTGCCGCTGCCCAAGCCCTACGTGGTGCCCGGCGGTCGCTTCCGCGAGGTGTACTACTGGGACAGCTACTTCACCCTGCTCGGCCTGGCCTCCAGTGGCCGCTGGCAGCAGGTGCGCGACATGGTGGACAACTTCGCGTTCCAGCTCGACAGCTACGGCCATATTCCCAACGGCAATCGCAGCTACTACCTGAGCCGCTCACAGCCGCCGTTCTTCAGCCTGATGGTGGACCTGCTCGCTACCCACGAAGGCGATGACGCCTACCGCCGTTACCTGCCGCAGCTGCGCATCGAGCATGCATTCTGGATGCGCGGCGCGGAAACGCTGGCAGCGGGGGAGGCGCGCGAACGCGTCGTGCGGCTGGCGGACGGGCAACTGCTCAACCGCTACTGGGACGACCGCGCGGTGCCGCGTACCGAATCCTGGATGGACGACCTGGCCACGGCTGCGCAGGCACCGCAGCGCACGCCCTCACAGATCTATCGCGATCTGCGCGCCGGCGCGGAGTCCGGCTGGGATTTCAGCTCGCGCTGGCTCGCCGAGCCGCCTGCATTGGCGAGCATCCACACCACCGCGATCGTGCCGGTGGATCTGAACAGCCTGCTGTTCCATCTGGAAACGACCGTAGCCCGCGCCAGCAGGGCTGCCGGCGATCGCAGCGCTGCGCGCGCCTTCACCGGACTGGCGAAGGCACGTCAGCACGCCATCAACCAGCTGCTCTGGGATGACCAGCAAGGCTGGTACGTGGACCGCGACCTGGAGCGTGGCCAGACCCGCCCTGCCCTGACCGCGGCGGCGTTGTTTCCCTTGTGGCTGGACGTCGCCGGCCGCACGCAGGCCCGCCGTACCGCCCAGGCAGTCGATTCGCAGCTGCTCCGCGACGGCGGGCTGCTGACCACCACCGTGGCGACCGGTCAGCAATGGGATGCCCCGAATGGCTGGGCACCGTTGCAGTGGGTCGCGGTAGACGGGCTGCAGCGCTATGGGCAGGACACCCTCGCCCGCCGGATCGGCACGCGCTTCCTGCGCACGGTGCAGACGGTGTATGACCGCGAGGGCAAGCTGGTGGAGAAATATGTGGTGGACGGTTCGGCCACCGGCGGCGGTGGCGGCGAGTACCCGCTGCAGGACGGTTTCGGCTGGAGCAACGGCGTCACGCTGGCCCTGCTGGATCGACTGTGCGCGCCGAAGCGGGTATGCAACAGTGCAGAGGAGGTGGAGACCGCAGACTGATCCGGCGGCCTCCACGCAGCGCACTCACCGCGCCTTCCACATCTCCGCCAGACGATCCGGCTTGCCTGCGATGCGCTCCAGCGAGGGGTACTTCAGCCCATCGTGGTAATCCAGCGTGACCGTATCGATGCGGTCGAAGCTCTTCACCAGCAGCGTCAGCGGCGCCTTGTCGCTCTTGGCCGCGGTGATCGCCTCCTTCAACTGCTCGGCCTTGAACACGCGGCCATTGAGCGCGACCACGCTCATGCCGGGAATCAGGCCGGCATTGAACGCCGGGCTGTCCCACAGCACGTCGCCGATGTAACCGGACTCGCTGACGGACAGGCCAATCGAGTAAAGCAGGTTGCTGTTCTTGCCGCGGGTTTCCTGCGCCTTGAACGCTTCGTTCGGCGTATCGGTGTAGACCAGCTTCCAGCCGGCCGCTTCCAGACCGCCGGTCAGCGGCCCGTGCCCGTCCAGGCGCTCGCGCAGGAAGCTGGCCCAGTCGAACGGCGCCACGCCATTGAGCGTGCTCACCACCTCTTCGAAGGTGTACGGATGGACGTTCCAGTCACCGTCGTTCATGCCGAAGAACGCCTTGGCGAAATCATCCAGGCCGCGCTTGTTGCCGGTCAGCGCGCGCAGCTTGCCCTCCACCTCCAGCCACACCATCTGGCCGCCGGAGTAGTAGTCCTCGCTCATCTGATAGTTGCGGAACGCCAGCGCGCGGCGCTGGGCGATGGTCGGGTCGTTGGTGGTGTCCTGCAGGTTGCGCCAGGCCAGGCCGGGGCGACCGCGGTCGTAAGTGCCCGCCACATTGGCCAGCACGTCGCGGGTCTGCTGCGGGCTCCACAGCCCGGAGCGCGCGGCCAGCACCTGGCCCCAGAACTGGGTCTGGCCTTCGTACAGCCACAGCAGGCTGTCGCCCATCGGCACGTTGAAGTTGGCCGTGGTCAGATCGGCGCCACGACGGTACTTGCCGTTCCAGGAGTGATTGAACTCGTGCGGCAGCAGATCGCGGCCCAGCCAGGTCTTGTCCCACTCGGTGAAGTAGCCGGTGTCGCCGCTGTTCTCACTGGAGCGCTGATGCTCCAGGCCGATGCCGCCAAGCTTGTCGGTCAACGCCAGCAGGAACTCGTAGCGGTCGAAATGGCGTGCGCCGTAGAGCTTGTACATCTGCTGCACCAGCGCGCGATGCGCCTGGATCTGCTCGGGCTTGGCCGCCAGCGATTTGGCCTCATCGGCGAAGACATTCAGGTGCACCGGCACCTTCGCACCGGGATCCAGATCAAAGCGCTGGAAGTGGCGCCCGGCGAACAGGGGCGAGTCGACGAGGTGGTCATAGCTGATCGGCTTGAACACCACCGTGTCCCCCTCGCGGCGCTCGGTATCCAGCGCGGTGGCATATGACCAGCCCGGCGGAAGAGTGACGGTGGCCTGCGCCTGGATGTTGCGGGTGATCACCCCGGCCGGGTACAGCGAATTGGCATTCCACTGCAGGTTGAGCATGTCCGGGGTCATCACCACGCGGCCCTGGGCGCCCTGCGAAGAGAGGAACTTGAACTCGGCCACCACTTCGCTGGCGCCCTGCGGCACCTGCACGGTGAAGGCATAGACGTCGTACGGATCACGCGTCCACTGCAGCGGCGTGCCGTTGGCGGTGACGACCAGGCCGGCGAGCTTGTCGATCGGGCCGCTCGGTGAATGCGCGCCGGGCAGCCACTGCGGGTACAGCAGGGTCAGCGGGCCAGGCTTGGCCGGCACCGTGGCCTTGACCTTGAAGATGCGTCGCCCGATGTCGCGCGCGTCCACGTCGATGCGCAGCAGGCCCGGGAAGGCCACGTCCTGCGGCGGCGGTGTCTGCGCCTGCACGCCGGTGGCGGACACGGCCAGCAACACGGACAGGGCAATGGCACGCATCTTCATCAGGCAGGCTCCGGCGGGGGAAGCTCTTGATCCTAGCCCTCCGCCTGCGCCCTGCCCCATGGCCAAAGGTCATGCGTCGCGTTGCGGCCATGATTGGCACAGCGGCGTGCAGTGACGTTCTGTCTGCCGGTCGGGATCAGGGCCAACCGGGGTGCGCTGCCGGCCAGCGGCCGGCACTACCGGGGCAGCGCCATGGCATGCGTGGCGGAATGCTGCGCGGTCAGTCGACCAAGCGCAGCCGCAATTCCTTCGGCAGCGCGAACACCATCGATTCGGGCTCGCCCTCCAGTTCACCGACGCCGGTAGCGCCGAGCTCCTTCAGGCGCGCGATCACACCATCCACCAGCACCTGCGGTGCCGAGGCGCCCGCGGTCAGGCCGATGTGCTTCTTGCCGGCCACCCACGCCGGATCGATCTCGTCGGCACCGTCGATCAGGTAGGACTCCACGCCATCACGGCGCGCCAGTTCACTCAGGCGGTTGGAGTTGGAGCTGTTGGGCGAACCGACCACCAGCACCAGATCACAACGCTTGGCCAGATCGCGCACAGCGTCCTGGCGGTTCTGAGTGGCGTAGCAGATGTCGTCGTTCTTCGGGCCCTGCATCGCCGGGAAGCGGGTGCGCAGCGCGTCGATGATGCTGCGGGTGTCATCCACCGAGAGCGTGGTCTGGGTGGTGTAGGCGAAGTTCTCCGGCTGGTCGATGACCAGCGTGGCGACGTCTTCCACATCCTCCACCAGGTAGATCTGGCCGGTGCCGCGCTCGCGGCTCCACTGGCCCATCGTGCCTTCCACTTCCGGGTGCCCGGCGTGGCCGATCAGCACCACGTCGCGGCCGGCGCGGCAGTGGCGGGCCACTTCCAGGTGCACCTTGGTGACCAGCGGGCAGGTCGCGTCGAACACCTTCAGGCCACGGCGGTCGGCTTCCTGGCGCACGGCCTGGGACACGCCGTGGGCGCTGAAGATCACCGTGTTGTCGTCCGGCACTTCGTCGAGCTCCTCGACGAAGATCGCGCCGCGGGCCTTGAGGTCATCGACCACGAACCGGTTGTGCACGACCTCGTGGCGCACGTAGATCGGCGCACCCAGGGTCTCGATCGCGCGCTTGACGATCTCGATCGCACGATCGACACCGGCACAGAAACCACGCGGATTGGCGAGCAACACATCCATCGGTCAGATACTCCGGCCGGCGTAAGCCGGGTTGTTACGGATACAGGAGGGAATTATCCCGCTTTTTTGGCCGCCTTGCCGTCGAACAGGCCGAACAGGGCGATACCCACCGCGCCGACCACGATCGCCGAATCAGCGATGTTGAACGAGGGCCAGTAATGGTCCCCGATATGCCACTGGATGAAGTCGACCACGTGACCGTGCATCAGGCGGTCGATCACGTTGCCGATCGCCCCGCCGATCACCAGCGCGTAAGGCACGGCGCTGCGCCAGGCACCGCGCGCGGTGCCCCACATCCAGTAGGCCATCAGGCCGCTGATGCCCACTGCCAGTGCGGTGAAGAACCACAGCTGCCAGCCACCGGCATCGCTCAGGAAGCTGAATGCCGCACCGGTGTTGTAGGTGCGGTACCAGTTCCAGAAGCCCTCGATGACCACCACCGGCTCGTACTCGGGCAGGCTGGACAGCACCCAGGCCTTGCTCCACTGGTCGGCGATGATGATCGCCGCCGACAGCAGCAGCCAGATCAGCGCGTTCGGACGCGGACGGGCGGCGGCCATCAGAACCACCGCCGGTCTTCGCCGGCACCGTCGATGTTGGTCACGCAGCGGCCACACAGTTCCGGGTGCGCCGCCACCGAGCCGACATCGGCGCGGTAGTGCCAGCAGCGCACGCACTTCTGCTTGCCGGTCGGCTGGGCGCTGACGAACACCTCGTCGGTGGTCGCCGGGCGCACCTGCACGTCACCGCTGATCAGCAGGAAGCGCAGCTCCTCGGCCAGCGGCTGCCAGCGCGCGGCGGTCTCGGCATCGGCGGCGACGGTGATCTCCGCTTCCAGCGCCGCACCGATCGCACCGTTGGCACGCATCGGCTCGAGCACCTTGGCAACCTGCTCGCGCAGGGCCAGCAGCTGATCGAAGTCGGCGGCGTTGAGCGGTGCATCGGCCGGCAACGGGGCCAGGCCTTCGTACCACGTGGCGAACAGCACGTTCTCCTTGCGCTCGCCCGGCAGGTACCCCCACAGCTCATCGGCGGTGAAGCTTAGGATCGGCGCGATCCAGCGCGTGAACGCTTCGGCGATGTGGTACATCGCGGTCTGCGCCGAGCGGCGGCCGCGCGAGTCCACCGGCATGGTGTACAGGCGGTCCTTGGTGACATCCAGATACACCGAGCCCAGATCCACGCTGCAGAAGTTCAGCAGCAGCTGCACGATCTCGGCCATGTTGTAGCCGGTGTACGCCGCCTTGATCTTCTCCTGCACCTCGAAGGCGCGGTGCACGATCCAGCGGTCCAGCGCGACCATGTCGGCCGGGGCCACCAGGTGCTGGGCCGGGTCGAAGCCATCCAGGTTGCCGAGCAGGAAGCGCGCGGTGTTGCGCAGGCGCCGGTAGGCATCCGCGTTGCGCTTGAGGATTTCCTGCGACAGCGACATTTCATTGCTGTAATCGGCCGAGGCGATCCACAGGCGCAGGATGTCCGCGCCCAGGGTCTTCATGATGTCCTGCGGCTCGATGCCGTTGCCCAGCGACTTGGACATCTTGCGGCCCTTCTCATCCACGGTGAAGCCATGGGTGAGGCACTGCTTGTACGGGGCCTGCTTGTCGATGGCCACGCCGGTCAGCAGCGAGGACTGGAACCAGCCGCGGTGCTGATCCGAGCCTTCCAGGTACAGATCGGCCGGCTTGCCGAAGCCACGCGCCAGCAGCACGCCTTCATGGGTCACGCCCGAGTCGAACCAGACATCCAGGATGTCGGTGACCTTCTCGTACTGCGACGCTTCCTCGCCCAGCAGCTCGGCGCTGTCCAGCGAGTACCACACGTCGATGCCTTCGGCCTCCACGCGGTCAGCAACCTGCTGCATCAGCTCGACGGTGCGTGGGTGCGGCTCACCGGTTTCGCGGTGGGTGAACAGCGCGATCGGCACGCCCCAGGTGCGCTGGCGGCTGATGCACCAGTCCGGGCGGCCATCGACCATCGAGCCGATGCGCGCCTTGCCCCAGCTCGGGAACCAGCCGACGCTGTCGATCGCGGCCATCGCGTCGCGGCGCAGGTTGGCCTTGTCCATCGAGATGAACCACTGCGGGGTGGCGCGGAACACGACCGGGGTCTTGTGGCGCCAGCAATGCGGGTAGCTGTGCACGATCTCAACGAAGGCCAGCAGCGCACCGGAGGCGCGCAGTACATCGATGATCAGCGGCTGCGCCTTCCACAGGTGCACGCCGGCCAGCTCGACATCGCCGGCCGGCGGGGTCGAGGACAGGTACACGCCACGGCCGTCGACCGGGTTGATCTGGCCGGCGTTGTACTTGTCCATCAGCCCGTACTGCTGGCTGACCACGAAGTCTTCCTGGCCATGACCCGGGGCGGTATGCACCGCACCGGTGCCGTCTTCATCGGAGACGTGGGCGCCGTTGAGCAGCGGGATGTCGCGCTGGGGGTAGAACGGATGGGCCAGCAGCAGGTTTTCCAGCGCGGCGCCGGTGGCACGACCGTGCACGACCAGACCGTCCACGCCGTAGCGCTGCAGCGAACGCTCGGCCAGCGCGGCGGCCAGCACCAGCCAACGACGCTTGCCGTTGTGGGCCGGGCCTTCGGCCAGCACGTATTCGATCTCCGCACCGAGCGACACCGCCAGCGAGGCCGGCAGCGTCCACGGGGTGGTGGTCCAGATCGGCACCGCCACCTCGACATCAGCCGGCAGCGTCACGCCGAAGCGTTCGGCCAGCTGCTGCGCGTCACGCGAGACGTAGGCCACGTCGATCGCCGGCGAGGTCTTGTCCTGGTATTCGATTTCGGCCTCGGCCAGCGCCGAGCCACAGTCGAAGCACCAGTGCACCGGCTTGGCCCCGCGCACGATGTGACCGTTGGCGAACACCTTGGAAAGCGCACGGATTTCGTTGGCTTCGAAATCGAAGCTCAGCGTCTTGTACGGGTTGTCCCAATCGCCGATCACGCCCAGGCGCTTGAAATCGCGGCGCTGCAGTTCGATCTGCTCTTCGGCGAACTCGCGGCACTTCTGGCGGAACGCGACCGCATCGAGCTTGACGCCGACCTTTCCCCACTTCTTCTCGACCGCGATCTCGATCGGCAGGCCGTGGCAATCCCAGCCCGGCACGTAGGGCGCATCGAAGCCGGCCAGGTAGCGCGACTTGACGATGATGTCCTTGAGGATCTTGTTGACGGCGTGGCCGAGGTGGATCTGGCCATTGGCGTAGGGCGGGCCGTCGTGCAGCACGAACAGCGGGCGGCCCTGCGCGTTGTCGCGCAGGCGGGCGTAAAGGCCCTCGTCCTCCCAGCGCGACAGAATGCCCGGCTCGCGCTTGGGCAGGTCGCCGCGCATCGGGAATTCGGTTGCCGGCAGATGAAGGGTGGCTTTGTAGTCCTGGCTCACGCAGTGGCTCGCAATCTGTGTTCGGAAAGGATGTGACGGGCCTGTTCGGCGTCACGGTGCATCTGGTCGGTCAACGCAGCCAGATCGTGGAACTTTTCTTCATCGCGCAGTTTGGCGACGAACTCGACATCGATGTGGCGGCCGTACAGGTCGCCCTGGAAATCAAACAGGTGCGCTTCCAGCAGCGGCTCCACGCCATCCACGGTGGGACGCGTACCGAAGCTGGAGACCGACGGCCACGGCTGGTCGAACACACCGTGGACCCAGGTCGCGTAGATCCCCGACAGCGCCGGCGTCTTCGGAAAGCGCAGGTTGGCGGTCGGGAAGCCCAGCGTACGGCCCAATTGGCGGCCGCGCACTACCCTGCCCCCAATCGTATACGGCCTGCCCAGCAGATCGCCGGCATGGCTGAAATCACCGGCGCGCAGCAGCTGGCGGATGCGGGTGCTGGAGATGCGCTCGCCATGCAGGTCGACCGGCTCGATCTCACCGGCACTGAAGCCACGCTCGCCGCCCATCGCCTGCAGCAGGGCCAGATCGCCCTTGCGGCGGTTGCCGAAGCAGAACTCCGGCCCGATCCACACTTCACGCGCGCTCAGCCGGTGCACCAGCAGCTGCTCGACGAACGCCTCGGCCTGCATCGCGGCCATGCGCGCATCGAAGCGCAGCAGGCCGACCGCATCCACGCCGAGCTCGCGCAGCATGGCGACCTTGTCGCGGGCCAGGGTCAACCGCGGCGGCGGCTCACCCTGGGCGAAGTATTCGCGCGGCAGCGGCTCGAAGGCCACCGCCACGGCGGCCACGCCCAGCGCGCGCGCGCGCGAAACGGCGTGGCGCACCAACGCACGATGACCCAGGTGCAGGCCGTCGAATGCGCCGATGCAGACCACGCTTCCGTGCGGGAACAGTTGCCCGCCTTCGACGCTTCTAAACAGCCTGCTCATCTACGTGGAATGCGACCCACCAGGGCCGATGCTTTGCAAGAGATAGCCATGAAGTATAGCCGGGCTGCCCCCGGATCAATGCTCCCGCAGGTGGCGCGGACGGAAGCCCATGGCGACCAGGGCCACCAGATAGGTCAGACCGCCACCGCCGACCAGCAGCGCGAGGTTGCCGATCCGGTGCCATTTATCCATGCCGGTGAAGTCCGCCATCCCGTAGCGCAGGCCCAGCAGCACCGCCACCATGGCCAGGCAGGCCAGCCCCAGCTTGGTCGCATAGCCGCCCCAGCCCGCCTTGGGCTGGTAGACATCGGTCTTGCCCAGCCAATACCAGAGCAGGCCAAGGTTCAGATAACTGGACAGCGCGCTGGCGATACCCAGCGCGAGATGCAGGCCCGGCTGCTTGCCCAACGCGACCCAGACACCCTGCGCTTTCAGCGCCTCCGGCACCATCACGTGGTACAGCACGGCCAGCAGGATGAAGTTGAAGACCATGTTGGCCACCAGCGCGACCACACCGGCGCGGACCGGGGTGCGGGTGTCCTGGCGGGCATAGAAGGCCGGCAGCACCACCTTGAGCAGCGCGAAGGCTGGCAGGGCGAAGCTCAGGCCGTACACCGACAGCGCGGTCATGCGGGTATCGAACGCGGTGAAGCGGCCGTACTGGAACACGGTGGCGATCAGCGGCTCAGCCAGCAGCAGCAGGCCCAGCATGGCGGGGATGGCGATCAACAGCGTGGTGCGCAGGCCCCAGTCCAGCGCACTGGAGAAGCCGGCCTTGTCGGTACTGACATGGTGGCGGGCCAGCGCCGGCAGGATCACCGTGCCCAGCGCCACGCCGAACACGCCCAGCGGCAGTTCCAGGAAGCGGTCGGCCAGCGACAGCCAGGACTGCGAGCCGTCGGTCAGCTTGGCCGCGATCACCGTATCCAGCAGCAGGTTGATCTGCGCGATCGAGGAACCGAACAGGGTCGGCACCATCAGGGTCAGCACCTTGCGCACCCCCGGGTGCTGCCAGCCCCAGCGCGGCAGGGTCAGCAGGTTGATGCCCTTCAGCGACGGCAGCTGGAACAGCAGCTGCAGCAGGCCGGCGGCCAGCACCGCCCAGCCCAGGGCCAGGATCTGCTTCTCCGGGGTGCCCCCCAGCCGTGGGGCCAGCCACAGCGCACCGGCGATCATGCACAGGTTGAGGATCACCGGGGTCAGCGCCGGCATCGCGAACTTCTGGAAACTGTTGAGCGCCCCGCCGGCCAGCGCGGTCAGCGACACGAACAGCAGGAACGGGAAGGTCAGCCGGAACAGGTCCACCAGCAGGCCGTGCTTGGCCGGGTCGGTATCCACTCCGCTGGAGAACAGGGTCGCCAGCTGCGGCGCGAAGATCAACGCCAGTGCGGTGACCAGCAGCAGGACGCCGCCCAAAGTGCCCGCCACGCGCGACATCAGTTCGCGCAGTTCGGCATGCGAGCGGGTTTCCTTCACCTCCGTGAACACCGGGACGAACGCGGTGGCGAACGAGCCCTCGGCGAACAGCCGGCGCAGGAAATTGGGCACCCGGAAGGCGACCCAGAAGGCGTCCGTCACCGCATTGGTGCCGAACGTGGTGGTGATGACCAGGTCGCGAACCAGCCCCAACACCCGCGAAATCATGGTCATGCTGCTGAAAGACAGCAGGCCCCGCAACATCCTTGGTGAACTCACCCGTGTTCCCTCTTGACAATTGACTTGACGTACATTTTTCGAGCCATCATACTTTCCAGCTTGCTGTTCCCATTACACCGATTTTTCAGGAAACCACCACTGTGGCCAATATCAAGTCCGCCAAGAAGCGCGCCAAGCAGACCGTCGTGCGCAACGCGCGCAATACGGCTCAGCGTTCGATGCTGCGCACCGCTGTCAAGAAGGTGATCAAGGCTCTGGATGCCAATGACGCCGCCGGCGCCGAGGCAGCCTTCGCTGTTGCCCAGCCGATCCTCGACCGTTTCAGCTCGCGTGGTCTGATCCACAAGAACAAGGCTGCTCGCCATAAGAGCCGCCTGACCGCGCGCATCAAGGCCATCAAGGCCGCCTGATACGGCGCTGCGGGTGTCGTAGAGCCACGCCCCGCGTGGCTTCGATCCAGCCGCAGAAAAAAACCCGGCCCCGGCCGGGTTTTTTGTTGCCTGCGATCTGCGACGTCCAGACCGGCTGGCGGCGACGGCGGCACCACAGAAAAACCCGGCCGGAGCCGGGTTTCTCAGGGGCGCGCGGGTGCGCTCAGTACGCATCGCGCGCTTGCGCCTCGTCTTCCTTCTGGCGATCAAAGAAGGCCATGATGTTGTTCATGATCGGCCAGGTGCCTTCACGGCCGAGGGCCGAGACCAGGTACCACGGCTGGGTCCAGCCCAGCTCGGCAACGATCTTCTCGGCGGCGGCCTTGGCCTCGTCCTCGAACATCAGGTCGGCCTTGTTCAGCACCAGCCAGCGCGGCTTGTTCAGCAGCTCCGGGTCGTGCTTTTCCAGCTCACGCTCGATCGCCCGGACCTGCTCGATCGGCGAGACACCTTCCACACCACCTTCCATCGGGGAGATATCCACGAGGTGCAGCAGCAGGCGGGTGCGCTGCAGGTGGCGCAGGAACTGCGCGCCCAGCCCAGCGCCGTCGGCCGCACCCTCGATCAGGCCGGGAATGTCGGCGATCACGAAGCTGCGGTAGTTCTCCACGCGCACGACACCCAGATTGGGGTACAGCGTGGTGAACGGGTAATCGGCCACCTTCGGGGTCGCCGCGGACACGGCGCGGATCAGGGTGCTCTTGCCGGCATTCGGGAAGCCCAGCAGGCCCACGTCGGCCAGCAGCTTCAGCTCGAGCTTGATCAGGCGCTCTTCACCCTCTTCGCCCGGCAGCGCCTGGCGCGGCGAGCGGTTGGTGGAGCTCTTGAAATGCATGTTGCCCAGGCCGCCGCGGCCACCTTTGGCCACCAGCAGGCGGTCGCCATGGCTGGTCAGGTCGCCGATCACTTCGTCGGTACTGACGTTCATGATCACGGTGCCGATCGGCACGGTGATGACCAGGTCTTCGCCGCCCTTGCCATAGGCCTGGCGGCCCATGCCGTTCTCGCCGCGCTGCGCCTTGAAGATGCGGTCATGGCGGAAATCGACCAGGGTGTTGAGGTTCTCGTCGGCGCGGATCCACACGCTGCCGCCATTACCGCCGTCGCCACCGTCCGGCCCGCCCAGCGGAA
This sequence comes from Stenotrophomonas sp. TWI273, assembly GCF_039674765.1. Taxonomy (NCBI): domain Bacteria; kingdom Pseudomonadati; phylum Pseudomonadota; class Gammaproteobacteria; order Lysobacterales; family Lysobacteraceae; genus Stenotrophomonas; species Stenotrophomonas sp. TWI273. The sequence continues at coordinate 25,046 of NZ_JBDJOA010000010.1, read as the reverse complement.
TGAACTTCTCGCGACGGAAACCGATGCAGCCGTTGCCGCCATTGCCGGCGATCACCTGGATTTCTGCTTCGTCTACAAGTTTCATGATTCTGGATGCCAATCTGGAGGCGGCGGGCGCGAGGTGCACCCCACCGCAGAGTCTAACGGCCCCGGTACGATCCAGGGCCGGCGGCGGGAAATGTCCCGCCCGATAGTTGATACCAACGAAAAACCCCGCCGAAGCGGGGCTTTCGTCAGCGACCCCACGCCGTGGCGTGGGCGCCTGCGTACCGCTGAAGATCAGGCTTCGGCGACGACGCTGACGGTACGACGCTTCTTCGGGCCCTTGACCGAGAACTCCACCTTGCCGTCGACGAGCGCGAACAGGGTGTGGTCACGGCCGAGGCCAACGCCGGTACCCGGATGGAACTGGGTGCCGCGCTGACGCACGATGATGTTGCCGGCATCGATGGCCTGGCCACCGAAGATCTTGACGCCGAGGTACTTCGGGTTGGAGTCGCGACCGTTGCGCGATGAGCCTACGCCCTTCTTATGTGCCATGACTGCTTCTCCTTATTACTTGCTGCCACCGGCAATGCCGGTGATCTCGATTTCGGTGTAGTACTGACGGTGACCCTGGCGCTTCATGTGGTGCTTACGGCGACGGAACTTGATGATCCGGACCTTGTCGGCACGACCCTGGGACACGACCTTGGCAGTGACCGAAGCGCCGCTCAGCGCGTCGCCCAGCTTGATGCCATCGCTGTCGCCCAGCATCAGGATGTTGTCGAACTTGATCTCGTTGCCGACTTCGACTTCGAGCTTTTCAACGCGGAGCGTTTCGCCCTGCGCCACGCGGTATTGCTTACCGCCGGTTACCAGTACTGCGTACATGACCAGACTTCCTCTGTAGTTATTGTGGTCTATGGACTGCCGCCATCGAGGGCGGACAGAAGCGGAATTTTAATGACTTCAACCACTTCGGGTCAACCCACCCCCTGCTCTGACCCGGATTTGGCTGAATACGGTTCAGGAAACCGGCTGGCGGGGTCTCAGGGAATGAGACATGGGGGTGGCAAAGTCCGCGATTGCCCCCAAATCCCAAGCTCGGTAGGCTGACCGATTGCCGTTTCCGATTGCCCCACCCGCTTGCCGGCTCCCTGAGCCGAAGCCCCACAACGGATCCCCCATGGCGATGGATTTCATCCGCATCCGCGGCGCGCGGACGCACAATCTCAAGAACATCGATCTCGACCTGCCCCGCGACAAGCTGATTGTCATCACCGGCCTGTCCGGCTCGGGCAAGTCCTCGTTGGCGTTCGACACCATTTACGCCGAGGGCCAGCGTCGTTACGTGGAGTCGCTGTCGGCCTATGCCCGCCAGTTCCTCAGCGTGATGGAAAAGCCGGACCTGGACCACATCGAGGGCCTGTCCCCGGCGATCTCGATCGAGCAGAAATCGACCTCGCACAACCCGCGCTCGACCGTCGGCACGATCACCGAGATCTACGACTACCTGCGCCTGCTGTACGCCCGCGTCGGCAGCCCGCGCTGCCCGGACCACGGCTACCCGCTGGAAGCGCAGACGGTCAGCCAGATGGTCGACCACGTGCTGACCCTGGATGCCGAGCAGCGCTACATGCTGCTGGCCCCGGTGATCCGCGAGCGCAAGGGCGAGCACGCCCAGGTGTTCGACCAGCTGCGCGCGCAGGGCTATGTGCGCGTGCGGGTGGACGGCCAGCTGCATGAAATCGATGCGGTGCCGCCGCTGGCACTGCGCCAGAAGCACACCATCGAAGCGGTGATCGACCGTTTCCGCCCGCGCGAGGACATCAAGCAGCGCCTGGCCGAGAGCTTTGAAACCGCGCTGAAGCTGGGCGACGGCATGGTCTCGGTGCAGTCGCTGGATGTGGAGGATGCGCCTGCGCATCTGTTCTCTTCCAAGTACAGCTGCCCGGTCTGCGATTACTCGCTGCCGGAGCTGGAACCGCGCCTGTTCTCGTTCAACTCGCCGGTCGGCGCGTGCCCGGGCTGCGATGGCCTGGGCATGGCCGAGTTCTTCGATCCCTCGCGCGTGGTGGTGCACCCGGAGCTGTCGCTCTCGGCCGGCGCCGTGCGCGGCTGGGACCGTCGCAATGCGTACTACTTCCAGCTGATCGCCTCGCTGGCCAAGCACTACAAGTTCGACACCGATGCCCCCTGGCAGAGCCTGCCCGAGGACGTGCGCCAGGCCGTGCTGTACGGCAGCGGTGAGGAGACGATCACCTTCACCTACTTCACCGAAGCCGGTGGCCGCACCCAGCGCAAGCATCGCTTCGAGGGCATCATTCCCAACCTCGAACGCCGCTACAAAGAGACCGAATCCTCGGCCGTCCGCGAAGAGCTGGCCAAGTACATCAGCGAGCGCAACTGCCCCGAGTGCCAGGGCCAGCGCCTGAACAAGGCCGCGCGCAATGTGTTCGTGGCCGACCGTGCGCTGCCCGAACTGGTGGTGATGCCGATCGACGATGCGCTGAAGTTCTTCAGCAGCATGACCCTGCCCGGCTGGCGCGGCGAGATCGCCGGCAAGATCGTCAAGGAGATCGGTGAACGTCTCGGCTTCCTGGTCGATGTCGGCCTGGATTACCTCACCCTGGAGCGCAAGGCCGACACCCTGTCCGGTGGCGAAGCCCAGCGCATCCGGCTGGCCTCGCAGATCGGTGCCGGCCTGGTCGGCGTCATGTACGTGCTGGATGAGCCGTCGATCGGCCTGCACCAGCGCGACAACGAGCGCCTGCTCGGCACCCTGACCCGCCTGCGCGACCTCGGCAACACGGTGATCGTGGTCGAGCATGACGAAGACGCGATCCGCCTGGCCGACTACGTGCTGGACATCGGTCCGGGCGCGGGTGTGCACGGCGGCGAGATCGTCGGCCAGGGCACGCTGCAGGACATCCTGGATGCGCCGCGTTCGCTGACCGGCCAGTACCTGTCAGGCAAGCGCGCCATCGAGATCCCGGCGCGCCGGCACAAGCCCAACCCGAAGATGACGCTGCACCTGCGCGGTGCCAGCGGCAACAACCTCAAGGGCGTGGACCTGGATATTCCCTCGGGCCTGCTGACCTGCATCACCGGCGTGTCCGGCTCGGGCAAGTCGACCCTGATCAACGACACCCTGTTCTCGCTGGCCGCCAACGAGATCAACGGTTCCTCGCACCCGATCGCGCCCTACAAGGAAGTGGACGGGCTGGATCTGTTCGACAAGGTGGTGGACATCGATCAGTCGCCGATCGGCCGCACCCCGCGCTCGAACCCGGCCACCTACACCGGTCTGTTCACGCCGCTGCGCGAGCTGTATGCGCAAGTGCCCGAAGCGCGTGCGCGCGGTTATTCGCCGGGCCGTTTCAGCTTCAACGTGCGTGGCGGCCGCTGCGAAGCGTGCCAGGGCGATGGGCTGATCAAGGTGGAAATGCACTTCCTGCCGGACGTGTACGTGCCCTGCGATGTCTGCCACGGCAAGCGCTACAACCGCGAAACGCTGGAGATCCTCTACAAGGGCTACAACATCAACGACGTGCTGCAGATGACCGTCGAAGATGCGCTGAAGCTGTTCGAGCCGGTGCCGAGCATCGCGCGCAAGCTGGAAACGCTGGTCGATGTGGGCCTGAGCTACATCAAGCTGGGCCAGAGCGCGACCACGCTGTCCGGTGGTGAAGCGCAGCGCGTGAAGCTGTCCAAGGAACTGTCGCGCCGCGATACCGGGCGCACGCTGTACATCCTGGATGAGCCGACCACCGGCCTGCACTTCCACGACATCGAAGCGCTGCTCGGCGTGCTGCACAAGCTGCGCGACGAAGGCAACACGGTGGTGGTGATCGAGCACAACCTGGATGTGATCAAGACCGCCGACTGGATTGTCGATCTGGGTCCGGAAGGCGGCCATCGCGGTGGCACCATCCTGGTCACCGGTACGCCGGAAGACGTGGCGGCCTGCCCGACCTCGTACACCGGCCAGTTCCTGGCCAAGATGCTGCCCTCCACCAGCGCGCGCCCGGAACAGCCGGCGGCCGTGGCCAACAAGCCCGACGCCCGCCCGCCGCGCAAAGCCAAGCCGGAACCGAAGAAGGCCGTGCGCAAGACCGCCGCGACCAAAGCCCCCAGCAAGACCAAGAAGAAGACCGCATGAGCAACGAGCACAAGATCCTCGCCCGCGTGCCGATCAGCGTCCGCTGGCGCGACATGGACAGCATGGGCCACGTGAACAACGCCAAGTACATCTCCTACCTGGAAGAAGCGCGCGTGCGCTGGATGCTGGGCGTGGAAGGCGTTTCGATGACCGACCGCATCGCCCCGGTGGTGGCGGCCACGAACGTCAACTACCGCCTGCCGATCGTGTGGCCCAACGACATCGTGGTGGAGCTGTTCGTCGAGCGCCTCGGCAACAGCAGCGTGACCATCGGCCACCGCATCGTGGACGAGAAGAACGACAGCACGCTGTATTCGGATGGCAACGTGGTGGTGGTCTGGATGGACACGCAGACCGGCAAGAGCGCGCCGTTGCCCGAGGCGATCCGCACCGCGTCCACCTGAGGGGTAGTGCCGGCCGCTGGCCGGCAACCTCATGACGCCGGACGGATGTGCATGGGTGCCGGCCAGCGGCCGGCACTACCGTTCCATACCCCATGGGGCCTTACGGTACCGCGCTGCGCACCTGCATCATCCCATCCACCTTGCGCCCATCTTCCAGGCTCAGCCGCAACGGCAGCTGTGCGCCTTCCTTCAGTGCCACCTCCGGCTGCATCAGCATCAGATGCAGTCCGCCAGGTTTGAGCTCGACCGTCGCCCCCGCCGCGATCGGCAATCGCTCCACCGCGCGCATCCGGCTGACCCCGTCGACCAGCGTGGTTTCATGCAGGGACACATCGCCGAACGCCTTGCTGCCTGCGGCGATCACCACGACCGCCTCGCGGCAGTCGTTGCGGATCCGCCCGTAACCGGCGGCCATCGGCATCGCGGCCGGCGGCAACCGCAGCCAGCCGTCGCGCAGTGACACACAGGAAGGTTCTGCGGCCACTGTCGGCGCCGATGCTGCGAACGCACACAACCCCAACAATACGCACACGAATGGTTTGGTTATCATCGGCTTCGTTCCCTGTCCGCAACGAGACTGCAGCATGACGACGCTCATCGAGGTGATCAACCATGGCCCCATCCGCGAACTGCGGCTGGCGCGTCCGCCGGTCAATGCGTTGGACACCGAGCTGTGCCGGCACCTGATCCAGGCGATCAACCAGGCCATGTCCGAGGACGTGCACGGCATCGTGCTGTCCGGGAGCGAGCGCATCTTCAGTGCCGGCATGGACGTGCCGCACCTGCTCGGCCATGGCGATGACAGGCACAAGCTGCTGGACAGTTGGCAGGCCTTCTTCGGCGCCGTGCGCACCCTGGCCGAATGCCGCGTGCCGGTGGTGGCGGCCATGACCGGGCACGCCCCTGCCGGCGGCTGCGTGCTGGCGCTGTGCTGCGACTACCGGATCATCGCGCGCAGCCCCGATGCCGCCCATCCCACGGTGATCGGCCTGAACGAAGTGCAGGTCGGGCTGGTCGCGCCGGAAGGCATCCAGCGCCTGATGCGCCGCGTAGTCGGCCACCATCGGGCCACCACCCTGCTGGTCGGCGGCGAGATGGTGCCGGCCGAGCGTGCACTGCAGATCGGGCTGGTCGATGAGGTGGTCGATGCGGATCAGGTTGTCGCCCGCGCCGTGGCCTGGCTGCAGAGCCTGCTGAAGCTGCCGCGCCAACCGATGCTGCTGACCCGCGCCATCGCCCGCGCCGACCTGCATGAGGCGCTGCACGCCGACCTCATCCAGCTCGACCGCTTCGTGGACGCCTGGTACGCCCCGGACGCCCAACAGGCGCTGCACGGGCTGGTCGCCAGACTCGGCAAGGCCTGAAGTCCGGCAAACGCCAACGCCCCGGTAGTGCCGGCCGCTGGCCGGCAACCAGACAATGAACGATCGAAGTGGTGCGGGGTTGCCGGCCATGGGTCGGCACTACCCTATAATTTGCTTTCGCCCACCCCAGGTTGCTTCCCTTGTCCGCCACGCACGAACCCGTCGTTTCCGAGCTGATCGACCTGCTCTCGCTCGAACGCCTGGAAGACAATCTGTTCCGCGGCCAGAGCCGCGATATCGGCACCAAGTACGTTTTTGGCGGCCAGGTGCTGGGCCAGGCGCTGTCCGCCGCCCAGAAGACGGTCGAGAACGGCCGTCACGTGCATTCGTTGCACGCCTACTTCCTGCGCGCCGGCAACATCGACCATCCCATCGTCTATGACGTGGACCGCACCCGTGACGGCGGCAGCTTCTCCGTCCGCCGGGTCACCGCGATCCAGCACGGCAAGGTGATCTTCTTCTGCGCCGCTTCGTTCCAGCAGGCCGAGACCGGCGCCGAGCACCAGCACAAGATGCCGGAAGTGCCGCAGCCGGAAGACATCGAGCCGAACCAGCCGCTGCCGCAGGCGGTGCTGGATCGTCTGCCGATCAAGGTGCAGCGCTGGCTCTCGCGCGGCGGCCCGTTCGAGTTCCGCCATGTCTACCCGCGCGATGAACTCAATCCGCCCAAGCGCCCGCCCTACCACCAGGTCTGGCTGCGCCTGAACGAGACCGTCGGCGATGCTCCGGAGCTGCATCAGGCCCTGCTCGCCTACGCCTCGGATTTCCACCTGCTCGGCACCGCGACCTTCCCGCACGGCATCAGCTACTACCAGCCGCACGTGCAGATGGCCTCGCTGGACCATGCGATCTGGTTCCACCGCCCGTTCCGCGCCGACGACTGGCTGCTGTACTCGCTGGACAGCCCCAGCGCGCAGGATTCGCGTGGCCTGGCGCGTGGCCAGTTCTTCACCCGCAACGGCATCCTGGTCGCCAGTACGGCGCAGGAAGGCCTGATCCGCGTGGTCGATGACAGTGCCGCGGCCGCCGCCGTGCCGGCCAAGGACTGACATGAGACAGATCTTCAACAGCCAGCGCGTAGAGACCGTGGAAGGCGTGGCCCAGCTGCTGCGCGACGCCGGCATCGAGGTGCGCATCACCAACGGCCGCTCGTACCACAGCAAGCGCGGCAGCCAGTTCAGCTATCTGGACAAGGAAAAGGCCACCACCCACCCGACCCTGTGGGTGGTGCACGCCGATGACCAGCCGCGCGCCCGCGAGATCCTGCGCGATGCACGCCTGCTGGAAACCACCCGCCGCGACCACCCGACCGCGCAGTTCGCGTTCCGCGACGAGGTCGCCCAGAACGATGCGCCGCGCAACTGGGCCTGGCGCATCCGTATCGGGCTGCTGCTGGTGATCGCTGCCGTGGCGATGGTGGTGGTCATGCGCCACCGCGGCGGCCCGGTCGTGGCGCCCGCCCCGGCATCAGCACCGGCCGTGCAGCCGACGGCGTCGCCGACCGCACCGGCCGCCACCCCGCCGGAAGAAGAGGAAGTGCGGGTCCGGATCCAGCCCACCGAGTAACGGGTAGTGCCGGCCGCTGGCCGGCTCCTCGTGCGGTTGGAATCCTGCAGAGCCGGCCAGCGGCCGGCACTATCCGGTCACATTCGGGTTGAGGCATCGTCATACTCGGATCACCGCCGGGGAACGTGCCATGACGCATCCGCTGACCACTACGCTCGAACGCGAGCTGCCCGCTGCCACAGGCGGCTGCCAGCAGTCCTACGGGCGCATCGTGCTGGCCTGCCAGAACACGGTCACCGCGATCGCGCTGGCGATCACCCGCGACGTGCATGCCAGCGAGGACATCGCACAGGAGGCTTTCATCAAGGCCTGGCAGCAGCTTAACCAGCTGCACAACCACGCCAGCTTCCTGCCGTGGCTGCGCCAGATCACCCGCAACCTCGCCCGGGACTGGCTGCGCGCCAACCGCGGCCGCCCGCTCTCAGGCGAGGCCGCCGAGATCGCCATCAACATGGCCGCCGACCCCAGCCCCAGTGCCCCGGAACACCTGCAGCGGGTGGAAGAAGAACTGGCCGCCGAAGAGATCATCTCTGCGCTGCCCGAAGACAGCCGTGAGACGCTGCTGCTCTATTACCGCGAAGGCCAGAGTTCGCAGCAGGTCGCCGATCTGCTCGGGCTCAGCGATGCCGCCGTGCGCAAGCGCCTGTCGCGCGCGCGCGCCACCGTCCGCGAGGAAATGATGCGTCGCTTCAGCGACTTCGCGCGCAGCAGCGCGCCGAGCGCTGCGTTCGCGACCACCGTCGTGTCCATGGTGCTGGTCGCCGCCCCCGGTACCGCCAGTGCCGCGATCCTGCTCGGCACCGGGCTTGGCACCAGCAAGCTCGGCCTGGGCGGTGCCAGCGTTTCCGGCGGTGCCGCCCTGGGGTCGTTGACGGCAGCGGCCAGCCAGACCCACGTGTTGCCGCCGGATTTCGCGTGGGGTGCGATCCTCGGCAGCATGGTCGGTGGCGTGCTGGGCAGCTACCTGGGCGGCCGCTATCTGCTCTCGTATGCCGAGAGCCATGACGAGCGCACGGCCATCCGCGGCTTCGTGCACTACAGCACCTTCACCGCCATGGTGACCTGCGTGGCCGTGTTCGCCCTGGGCTTCCTGCCGCTGGCCTGGTACTGGCCGGTGGTGGCGTTGGCCATCGGCCTGGCCGTGATCAACTATCAATGCCTGGTTCCGCTGCAGCGGATCATGGCCCCGATGATCGCTCGCGATGCAGCGCGCCATGGCCGCACCGGCCCGAACTGGAAGTACGAGTCGCTGTATGGCCGCAAGGCGCTGTGGGTAATGAACCTGTTCGTGATCGGCACCATCGCCTGGGCGATGTACAGGAACGGCCGCATCTGATGTAGAAAAAGCGCCGGTCGACGACCGGCGCTTTCGTTGTGCAGCTTCAGCGTATCGCTTACTTCGCGGCCGGTGCCTTCGGCGGCATCGGCGGCTTGCCATCGCGGTGCTTGCCATCGCGATGATCGCCACGCGGGCCACCGAACGGGCCCTTGGCCGCATCGAACTCAGCCTTGCTCAGCTGGCCGTCCTTGTTGGTGTCGGCCGCGGCAAACCAGGCATCACGATGCTGCTTCATGCGCAGCTCGCGGTCGGCCTTGTCCAGGTAACCATCCTTGTTGACGTCCATCGCATCGAAGCGCGCGGCCAGGCGCGGGTCGGCCTTGGCCTCTTCGCGGCTGATGCGGCCGTCCTTGTTGGTGTCCAGCTTGGCCATCCAGTCGCCATGCCCACCCGGGCCACGCCCATGGCGCTTGCCGTGCCAGCGCGGCAGTTCCTCACGGGACAGCTTGCCGTCCTTGTTGGCATCGAGCGTGTCGAACTGCGCGGCCAGACGCGGCGACCTGGCCGCCTCGGTGCGGTCGATGAAGCCATCGCCATTGGTATCCAGCTTGGCGCGGGCGGGTTTGTCGGCGGCGGCGGGGGTATCGGCAGCGACCGCCAGGCCGGCAGCACCGGTGGACAGCAGCAGGGCCAGCAGCAGGAGGGATTTGCGGTTGCGCATGGGTAACTCCGGTTGGTGAGGGAAACTGCGTGCGGTGCGTGGCACCCACACCGGTAACAACGCGTGGGCGCTAGCACCGTTGACAGCCCGGCAGGCCGTGTTCATTTGGCAGACAGTCGCGCCGGCTGCGACGGCACGGGGCTATGCTGTGGGCATGGCAATACACGGCGACCGCGACGACGAGCTCCGACTGTTCCAGACCGGTGACCACCCCTGTGGCTACTGGCCGGAACGGGCCGCGCGCGATCTGGTGCTCGATCCCAACGATCCGCGCCTGGGCACGCTGTACCCGATGGCACTGGGCTGGGGCTTCCGCCGCTCCGGCGATCTGGTCTACCGCCCGCACTGCGCGGACTGCCACGCCTGCGTGGCCGTGCGCATCCCCGTGGCCCGCTTCGCACCGGACCGCAGCCAGCGCCGCTGCCTGGCCCGCAACGCCGATCTGGAAGTGCGGATCGTTGCCGCCGAACAGACCGAAGAGCAGTTCGCGCTGTACCACCGCTACCTGACCCATCGCCACGCGCAGGGCGGCATGGACGAACACGGCCCGCACGAGTTCGATCAGTTTCTGATCGGGCGCTGGTCGCAGGGGCGTTTTGTCGAAATCCGCGGCCCGGCCGAGGACGGCCATCGCGGCCCGCTGCTCGGCGTCGCCGTAACCGACGTCACCCCGCAGGGGCTCTCGGCGGTCTATACCTTCTTCGAACCGGACCAGGCCCATCGCGGCCTGGGCACCTTCGCGATCCTGCAGCAGATCGCCTGGGCCCAGCGCGAGCAGCTGCCGCACCTGTACCTGGGCTACTGGATCCGCGACCACCGCAAGATGGACTACAAGCGCCGGTTCCGCCCGCTGGAGGCCTACGATGGCCGCCGCTGGCATGCCTTCGATGACGAACTGGACGGCCGCTGACGCATCACTGACACCGCGACGGGTGCAAAATAGGCGGATGAAAGCCCATCCCCTGATCCTTGCCCTGGCCCTGCTCTGCGGCGCCTGTGCCCAGACCCCCGCCAAGACCGCCGCCATGCCGGATACCGCTTCCGCACCGCTGCGGATCGCCACCTACAACACCTCCCTGTACAGCGACGAGACCGGCGGCCTGATCGCCGAGCTTGAAGGCGACAGCGAACACGCGCGCAAGATCGCCGCCGTCCTGCAGCGGGTCCGTCCGGATCTGGTGCTGCTCAACGAATTCGATTACGACGACGCCCACCGCGCCGCCGACCTGTTCCAGCAGCGCTACCTGGAAGCCGCACAACCGGGCGGCGGTGCGCCGCTGCACTACGCCTACCGCTACCTCGCCCCGGTCAACACCGGCGTGCAGAGCGGCCTGGACCTGGACAACAACGGCGAGATCGGCGGCGAAGGCCGCGCCCGTGGCAACGATGCCTGGGGCTACGGCCTGCACCCGGGTCAGTACGGCATGCTGGTGCTGTCGCGCTACCCGATCGATGAAGCCAAGGTCCGTAGCTTCCAGCTGCTGAAGTGGAGCGCGATGCCCGGTGCCCTGCGCCCGATCGACCCGCGCACCGGGAAATCCTTCTACAACGACCACGTCTGGTCGCAGCTGCGCCTGTCCTCCAAATCGCATTGGGACGTGCCGGTGACCACCCCGAACGGCACCGTCCATGCCCTGGTCTCGCACCCGACCCCGCCGGTCTTCGACGGCCCGGAGAAGCGCAACGCCGCCCGCAACTACGACGAACTGCGCCTGTGGCAGGACTACCTCAAGGACCGCGACACCTCCTGGCTGTGCGATGACCGCGGCCAGTGCGGCGGCCTCCCGCAGGACGCGCGCTTCGTCATCCTCGGCGACCTCAACAACGACCCGGTCGACGGCGACGGCCGCCACGACGCGATCGTCGAACTGATCGAAAACCCCCGCGTCCTGCGCTACCCCACCCCGCGCAGCGTCGGCGCAGAGCAGACCAGCCTGGCGTATGCCGAAAAAGGCATCACCCGCAAAGGCGCGCCCTTCCACGCCACCGGCGACTTCGGCCCGAAGTCGGGCACGATGCGGCTGGACTACGTCCTGCCCTCGGTCGGCTTCAACTACATCGGCAGTGGCGTTTTCTGGCCGGCCAACGAAAGCCCGGACGCGAAGATCGCCGATGGCAGCGACCACCATCTGGTGTGGGTGGACGTGAAGTAAGTTCTGCTTCGCTTTCAACGAAAAACGGCGAGCCAAGGCTCGCCGTTTTTTTTGTCCTGCCATTTTCTGCCGCGCCGTTGGATCCGCCCAACCGACCCTCCGCGAGGAGGTGATCGGGCAGCCCGATGAAGGACCGTGTGCGGCATGGATGCCGCACTACGAGCCCCCAGGGATGGGTTTACGGCGGGTCCTGCATCGGGCTGCCCGATCGCCTCACACCGGCAGCACCCAAGGCGCCCTGCCTCACGACCGCAGCTCGATCCCGATCGCCTCAGCCGCCTCACGCGCAATCTTCCGCGCCTCATCGACATCCGCCCCCCGCGCCAGCGTCACCCCTACCCGGCGATGCCCGTGCACACTCGGCTTGCCGAACAGGCGCAGCGCCGAATCCGGCTGCACCAGCGCTTCGGCCACATTGCTGAAGAACGGCACGCCTTCGCCGTGGGCCAGCATCGCGCACGACGCCGACGGACCACTCTGGCGGATCACCGGGATCGGCAGCCCCAGGATCGCGCGCGCATGCAGCGCGAACTCACTCAACTCCTGCGAGGCCAACGTCACCAGACCCGTGTCATGCGGCCGCGGTGATACCTCGCTGAACCACACCTCGTCGCCCTTCACGAACAGCTCGACCCCGAACAGCCCCCAGCCACCCAGCTCATCGGTGATCGCCTGCGAAATCTCCTCCGCCCGTGCCAGTGCGCGCGGCGACATCGGCTGCGGCTGCCAGCTTTCTCGGTAGTCGCCGTCTTTCTGCCAGTGCCCGATCGGCGCACAGAACGAGGTCCCGCCTGCGTGACGCACGGTCAGCAACGTGATTTCGTACTCGAAATCGATGAAGCCCTCCACGATGCAGCGCCCGGCACCGGCGCGGCCACCGGTCTGCGCATACTCCCAGGCCGGCGCGATGTCGGCGTCCTGGCGCAGCGTGCTCTGGCCCTTGCCCGAGGAGGACATTACCGGCTTGACCACGCACGGCAGGCCAATCGCGGCCACCGCCGCGCGGTACTCGGCATCGGTATCCACGAAACGGTACGGCGAGGTCGGCAGGCCCAGCGTCTCGGCGGCGAGCCGGCGGATGCCTTCACGGTCCATCGTCAAGCGCGCGGCACGCGCGGTGGGCACCACGCGCAGGCCCTGCTCCTGTTCCAGCTGGACCAGCGTCTCGGTATGGATCGCCTCGATCTCAGGCACCACCAGATGCGGCTTCTCCAGTGCAATCAGCGCGCGCAGCGCCATCGCGTCGAGCATGTCGATCACGTGCGAACGGTGTGCCACCTGCATCGCCGGCGCGTTGGCGTAGCGGTCAGCAGCGATTACCTCCACCCCCAGCCGCTGCAGCTCGATGGCGACTTCCTTGCCGAGTTCGCCGGATCCCAGCAGCAGCACACGGGTGGCGGAAGGAGACAGCGGCGTACCGAGCGTGGACATGGCAGTGTTCCGGACAACAGGGGCGGGAGGGCATTCTAGCCGGTGCCGCCGCCGCGTGGCCGGCCCGGGCGGCACTTGCAGAGTGATATCAATTTGATATCTTCCAATCAACTACCCAAGGACGCCCCGCCATGAAAGAGAAGTCGATCCGCTCGCTGTCCGGCCTGCCCTTCCTGCTGCTGGTGCTGGCCCTGACCGCGGTGGCCGTGTGGATGTTCGTGGTCGGGGTGGACAAGGGCAACCGCAACCCGGCGCTGATCGTGGGCAGCCTGGTGCTGGCCACCACCGCCCTGCTCAGCCTGGTCGGCCTGTACACCGTGCAGCCCAACCAGGCCGTGGTCGTCAGCCTGTTCGGCAAGTACGTCGGCACCGTCAAGGAGAACGGCCTGCGCTGGAACAACCCGTTCTTCACCAAGGTCAAGGTGAGCCAGCGCGTGCGCAACTTCGAAAGCGGCAAGCTCAAGGTCAATGAGCTCGACGGCAGCCCGATCGAGATCGCCGCGGTGATCGTGTGGCAGGTGGTGGATGCTTCCGAAGCTGTCTACAACGTGGATGACTACGAGAGCTTCGTGCACATCCAGTCCGAATCTGCGTTGCGCGCGATGGCGACCAGCTATCCGTACGACCAGCACGAAGAAGGCCAACTGTCGCTGCGCAGCCATGCCGCCGAGATTTCCCAGCACCTCAAGGACGAGCTGGCCGAGCGCCTGGCCGATGCCGGCGTGCAGGTGATCGACGCGCGCATCAGCCACCTCGCCTATGCGCCGGAAATCGCCCAGGCGATGCTGCAGCGCCAGCAGGCCAATGCGGTCATCGCCGCGCGGACGCGGATCGTCGCTGGCGCGGTCGGCATGGTCGAAATGGCCTTGGCCGAACTGCAGAAGAACGGCGTGGTCCAGCTCGATGAAGAGCGCAAGGCGCACATGGTGAGCAACCTGCTGACCGTGCTGTGTTCGGATCGTGGCACCCAGCCGGTGGTCAACGCCGGTTCACTGTATTGATGCAACAGCGTGCCGACCCATGGTCGGCACCTACCAACGCAACGCGGCGCCGAGGGGACGGCACGCGTTGTAGATAAAGGACCCCGCATGACCGAAAAGAAAGCCTACCCGCTGCGTATCAATGCCGACGTTCTGGCGGCGGCGCAGCGCTGGGCCGACGACGAGCTGCGCAGCCTCAATGCACAGATCGAATACGTGCTGCGCGATGCGCTGCGCAAGGCCGGACGCCTTCCCAAACCCACCCCCGACAAGGAGAGCAAGCCATGAGCAGGCGCTGGAGCTACCTGACCGTTGAAGTAAAGCCGGGCATGATGGGCATTGTGAAACCCAAAGACATACAGGACGAGCTGACCCGGCACGGCAACCTTGGCTGGGAACTGGTCAACCTTGTCTTCGCGCCGCCCCTCAATACGGCGTTGCTGATCTTCAAGAAGGAGGATTGAGATGTCTGAAGCTCAATCCTTCGAGGTTGCCCCATCGCCGGTCCGGCGACTGCTGTGGCTGTGGGTTCCGCTACTGCTCGTCGCCGGCCTGATGGTGGGCACCGCGCTGGACGCGCCGGAGCGTTCACACACCGAACTGTTCATCACCCTGCCGTTCCTGGCGGTGCTGGCGGCCGCGCTGACCTGGGCGTACACTCGCCGCCGCATCGTGCTCCACCAGGACACGCTGGACGTGCAGTCGACCTTTTACCGCAAGCGCGTGCCGGTGAGCGACATGCGTCTGGACGAAGCGCGCATCGTCGATTTCGCCGAGCATGGCCGTTACAAGCCCTCGATCAAGACCAATGGCTACGGCGTGCCGGGCTTTCAATCCGGGCATTACCGGATGGCCGACCGCAGCAAGGCGTTCTGCCTGGTCACCGACAGCAGCCGTGTGCTGCACCTGCCGCTGCGCGATGGCAGCGCCCTGGTGATCAGCCCGGACCGCCCACGTGCACTGCTCGATGCCCTGAAGGCGCTGGCCGCGCGGCCGGGCGCGCACTAAGCTGGCAGCATGCGCCGATCCCCTGCCCTGCTGATCAACACCGCCGAGATCGAACTGTGGCCCGGCGGCCTGCTGCGTGCACGCGGCTCTGCCGACGCCCGCGCCTTGGCTCGCGCGCAGTGGGTACTGCGGCGCAAGCGCGATGGGCGCTACCTCGCCGTCGCTACCGCCCACGGCGTGCTGCCGCTGGTGCCGCGCCTGATGCGCGAGCCGGGCATCGAGGAGGCACTGGATGCGCTGGACCGCCAGCTGCTGGATCGCCGTCGTGGCAACGCGCCTGATGCGGTGCTGCCCCTGAGTGGACTGCAGCATCGCCTCGAAACCCTCGGGATTGATGCCGATGCCTACGAGGCCGCGACCGGTCTTGCGCTGGAGGCCGAACCGGCTCAGCTGCACCTGGCCGGCTTCGACCGCTACCGGCGCCCGCTATGGCTGCAGCGCGAGGCCGCACGGGGCTGGCAACGCCTGCGCCAGCAGGCCGCCGCCGATGGCATCGCGCTGGATGCGATCTCCGGTTACCGCAGCCACGACTATCAGCTGGGCATCTTCGCGCGCAAACGCAGCCGCGGGCTGAGTGTGGAGGACATACTGAAGGTCAACGCCGCGCCCGGTTACAGCGAGCATCACAGCGGCTACGCGCTGGATATCGGCACCCCCGGCGAACCGCCGGCGGAAGCATCGTTTGAGTCGACGGCCGCGTTTGCGTGGCTGGCCGAGCATGCGGGCCGCTTCGGCTTCCAGCTGAGCTACCCGCGCGACAACCCGCACGGGATTGTCTACGAACCGTGGCATTGGTGCTGGCGCGACGCCGAACCCTGACCGGGGCGAACCGCCTCACCCCTGCGAACGATTGGTCGTCGCCTTCGGATCCACCGTGAAATCGGCGATACGCCACAGGTACAGACTGGCGTAGGTCCGGAACGGGCCCCACCTCTCGCCCCGGGCGAGCAGCTCCTTCGGGGTCGGCATCCGCTCGGCCTTGTCCACGCGCTGCGCTCCCTTGCGGATACCGAGGTCGTCCACCGGCAGGATGTCCGGGCGACCCAGCCGGAACATCAGCATCATCTCCACCGTCCAGCGGCCGATGCCGCGGATCGGAACCAGCGCATCGATGATCGCATCATGGTCCATCACCGACATCCGGCGCAGGTCGGGAATCTCGCCTGCTGCCTCGCGCCTGGCCAGGTCGCGCAGGGCCAGCGCCTTGTTGCCGGAGACACCGCAGACGCGCAGCCCGGGGTCATCGATACGCGCAAGCGTATCGGCGTGCAGCCGGGTGCTGCCGATGGCCGTCTCCACCCGCCCAACGATGGTCGAGGCGGCCTTGCCGCTGAGCTGCTGGAACAGGATTGCCCTGGCCAGCGCATCGACCGGATCGAACGTCTTCGCCCACCCGGGCTGCGCCTGGATCGGGCCGAGCCGCTTCATCCACATGCCCAGCCGCCGGTCGCGCCGGCTCAGCCAGGCATGCGCCTCATCGACATCAAAGCCGCGGCGGTATCGGGGCATGTCAGCGCCTCAGCGCGTTCAGCCCGTAGGCCAGCCAGCCCACCATCAGCGCGGTGCCACCGACCGGCGCCAACGAGGTGCTGAGCTTCCACAGCGCGCCCGCCACCAGGCTGCCGGAGAACAGCAGCGTGCCGATCAGCAGGATGTACAGGGCCAGCCGGCCCAGCGTGTTCTGCTGGGTCGGGCCGAGTACGGCCAGCGCCACCCCGTGCCCGAAGGCGTACAGCGCCGCGGTGGTCACATGCGACTGCGCCAGCGGGTCGGCGATGCCATGGGAGGCGTATGCCGACAGGCCCACCGCCGTGGCCGCGAGCAGCCCGCCCAGGCCGGCCAGCAGGGAGGGTTTGCGCGTGCGTCGTTCCAGGTTGAGCATGCTTGCGTCCTTCAGACAGTGCCCCGTGGCCGGAGCCAAAAAAAAACGCGCCGCAGGAAGCGGCGCGTTTCAGGTCGTGCGTTACATCACGGCAACCGTCGGATTACTTGACGGCCCAGTAGATGTCGTACGTGCCTTCCGGAGTGAACGACTTGTCCACGCCGTCCTTCCAGGACTCGTACGGACGATCGATCACTTCGTTGCCGCCGGTCACCGACCACGCACGCAGGGCGTTACGGGCGATGTCCAGGCCGGCCATGTGGCCGGTGTAGGCCGCGTGGGCCGAACGATGCGGAGCCACATGCACGTACTTGACCGGTGCGCCATCGTCGATCTTCACCGTCAGGGCTTCGGCCGTCGCGGCCTCAACACCCTTCTTCTTGACCGGCTGGGCCACGTCGAAGGCGTACTTCTCGGCGCCGAAATCGGTGGTGATGATGCGGAACGGACCGGCGGCTTCGAGGTTGTTGGCCTCCATGACGCGCTTGATCCACTCCTGGTTGTCCTTGATGGACTTGGTGATGGTCTCCTGGCCGCGGTCCACGTTGCCGGCGGTGACGACCAGCAGGTCCTCGGCCGGGACGTCCACGATGGCCAGATCGGTCAGCGGGGCTTCGGCGGTGCGGTAGTCGATGTTCGGCACGGTGGCCAGCATGTTGGCCATGCGCGACAGACCCAGCTTCAGGTCGTCACCGGCGTGACGGCTGACGTACAGACCAGCGTAACGACCGAACAGGTTGAAACCGTACTTGACGCTGTAGTCCTGCGTGATCTTGACGTTGCGGCCACCCTTGCCGGTCGGCTCCAGGGTGAAGCTGGTGGTCTTGTCGTGACCCTTGGAGGCGTCCTCGATCGCGATCGCCACGTGCTTGTTCTGCTCGGACTCGGTGATCACCCAGCTACCCTCGCCCAAGGAGCTTTCCTTGGAGGCGTAGTCCAGGCGTGCGCCGACGCCGGCAGCGGGGCCGGAGTACTTCAGTTCAACGGCGGGATCGCGCAGCAAGAGCGGGTTCCAGTCCTTGAAGCGGCGCAGGCTGTTGACCGTGTCGTACACGATCGTCATCTTGCGGTTGGTCTCGATGCTTTCGGAAATATGGCGCTCGCCCGGCAGACATACGCCAATGATGACGAACAGGCCAGCCACGATCCCCAAGGCGATCAGGAACTCGATAATACGGGTCATTCAGGAGTCTCCGGGGCCGATCCCACGGCCGGGTTGATTGAAGCGAAGCGCCAATCCTAGCAGGCTTCGCCGGTGTTGTTGATCAGGGTTGGCACACCGGTTTCCATGTCGGCAGCGGTTTTGCATAGACAAGGAGCGGAAAGATAACGCATCGCGCGTGTCAGCACGTAGCGGATGGACAATATTTCTTTGCCGGATTCGGCTGTCGAGACCGAAAATCCCCCTGCATCGCTTGCGCTGCAAGGGTTTCGCAGAATTCAGAAATTACCTGCAAACCCGTCACCGCCCGAAGGCCGGCGCCGGGTCCACCGGCTCAGACCAGCTGCAGCTCGAAGGCCTTGAGCACCGCCCGGGTGCGGTCGCGCACCCCCAGCTTGGAGAGGATGTTGGACACATGGTTCTTGATCGTGCCCTCGGCCACGCCCAGTGAATTGGCGATCTCCTTGTTGGAGAAGCCGCTGGCCATCAGCCGCAGGATCTCGGTTTCGCGGTCGGTCAACGGGTCCGGCCGGTCCAGGCTCACGAACTCGTTGCGCATGTGCTCCAGGCCCGACAGCAGCCGCTGGGTGACCGCCGGCTGCACCAGCGAGCCGCCATCGGCCACGGTCCGGATCGCGCCCACCAGCTGGTCCAGGGTCACGTCCTTGAGCAGGTAGCCCTTGGCCCCGGCCTTGAGCCCGGCCAGGACGAGCTGGTCGTCGTCGAAGGTGGTCAGGATGATGGTCGGCGGCAGCTGGTTCAGCCGCGACAGCATCTGCAGCGCCTCCAGGCCGGACATCACCGGCATGCGCATGTCCATCAGGACCACGTCCGGGCGGACCTGGGGAACCACCTCGACTGCCTGCCGGCCATCGGCGGCCTCGGCGACCACCTCGATGCCGTCATCGAGCGCCAGCAGTGAGCGGATCCCCTGCCGCACCAGGGTTTGGTCGTCGACCAGGCAGACGCGAATCATCAACGCACTCCTTCAATGACAGCGGTCAGCATCAATACTGGCACGCCGGGTACCGAGGCACGAAGGCGGAAGCCCTGGCCCCGGCGGGTTTCGATCTGCAGCTCACCACCGCATTGTTGCAGGCGCTCGCGCATCCCGCGCAACCCGTTGCCGACCACGATCCCGTCGGCGCCCACCCCGTCATCATGCGCTTCCAGCACCACGATGCCCGGCGCCTCGCGCCGGACCTTGATCCAGAGGTTGCGCGCGCCGGCGTGCCGCACTGCATTGGTGATGATCTCCTGGGTGCAGCGCAGCAGCACGTGGGCCCGCTCGGGGTCTTCCACGCTCAGCGGCTCGTCGATATCCAGGTGGATCTCCAGCGAGGGGACCTGCTCGGTCAGCGGGCGCAGCGCGGCGGCCAGATCGATCGCGCCACTGTCCCGCAGCTGGCTGACCGCCTCGCGCACGTCGGTCAGCAGCAGCTTGGCCAGGGTATGGGCCTGATGGACGTGTTCCTGCGCCTGCCCTTCGGTGATGTGGCCGGCCACTTCCAGATTCAGGCTGAGCGCGGTCAGGTGATGGCCCAACAGATCGTGCAGCTCCCGGGAAATGCGGGTGCGTTCGTTGACGCGGGCGCTTTCGGCCAGCAGCACGCGGGTGGCGCGCAGCTCGGTATTGAGTCTTCGCTGCTCTTCACGGGCATCGGTCTGCTGCCGCGCCACCAGGCTGGTCACGAAGATGAACATGGAGAAGCCGCCATACAACAGCGACTGCATCACCGCTTCGAACAAAGAGAAATTCAGGATGAGGTAGTAGACCGGCAGCACCGCCAGCTGGCTCAGCAGCAGCCAGATCACGCCACCGCGCACCGGCAGCATCCACGGGATGACCCCGGCAGCGACCATCATCAGGATGCTGCCCAGCCCGGAGCCGCTCAGATAGCTCACGCCCAGCGCCGACGCGGTCAGCAGCACCAGCATGACCCGGTCATACCAGCGCGAGTGGCCGCCGTTGCGCAGCCCGCGGGTCAGCCAGAAGTAGCCGGCGCCGAAGGCCAGGTACGCAGCAAACAGCCACAGCGCCCACGCATCGACGCCTCCGCCGCGGCGCAGCAGCGCTTCGTACTGTGAGTAAACCAGGGGAAGTCCGACCATGACCCAGGTGAACAGGCCGGCCAGTCGCAGTACTCGGGTGTGGCTGAGGTATCCCAACATGGACGCATAGTAGGCTGAACCTGTTCCCCTGCACTCCCACAGAAGTCATGCCTGTCCGCTCGCGGGGGGAAGCCACCCATGCAATAATCGGACCGAGGGCCCCTCGATGGGCCAACCGCGTTACCCCACGGAGTCACAATGTCGATTGTCATCCGCGACGTGCGCGAGCACGAGCTCGATTCCGTCCTGGCCCTGAACAACAATGCCGGCCTGGCCATCCTGCCGTTGGATGCCGCCCGCCTGCGTCTGTTCTATGAAAGCGCTGAGTATTTCCGCGTCGCCGAGCGCGACGGCAACCTGGCCGGTTTCCTGATCGGCTTCGGCAGCGACAGCCAGCACGACAGCAGCAACTTCGCCTGGTTCAAGCAGCAGCTTGACAGCAAATTCTTCTATATCGACCGCATCGTGGTCGCCAGCCGCCGTCGCGGCGGTGGCGTTGGCCGTGCGTTCTATGCCGATGCGCAGAGCTACGCCGAGCTGCGTTACCCGCAGCTGACCTGCGAGGTGTTCCTCGATCACGGTGCCGATGCCGCCCTGCTCTTCCACGGCAGCTTCGGCTTCCGCGAGGTCGGGCAGAACAACATGGCCCACGTGGATGTGCGCGCCAGCATGCTGCTCAAGGACCTGTGCAGTTACCAGTGGGTGCACGACACCTACGGCGACCAGTTGCCGGATGTGCCCTGGGTGGGCCATCGCCGCGAGCCGCTGCGCGTGCAGCAGCAGACGGGGACCTGATCGGTGGCAGCGAACATGGATTTTGAACAGGCCGGTGAACTGAAGATCGGCCAGGTCGGCATCGCGAATCTGCGTATCCGCACCCTCGATGTCGAGCGCCTCACCCGTGAAATGCAGGAACGTGTCGCGCGTGCGCCGAAGCTGTTCGGGCGTGCAGCCGTGATCCTGGATTTCGGCGGACTCAGCAGGATGCCGGACGTGGCGACCGCCAAGGCGCTGCTGGACGGCCTGCGCAAGGCCGGCGTGCTGCCGGTTGCGCTGGCCTACGGCACCACCGAAACCGACCTGCTTTCCCAGCAGCTCGGCCTGCCGCTGCTGGCCAAGTTCCGCGCCCAGTACGAGCGCGCCGAGGCCGAACCGGCCCCTGCGCCCCTGCCGGTCGCCGAACCGCCGCCGCGCCGTGCGCGTGCCGCCGCTGCCGTGCCTGCGGCACCGGCGCCGAGTACGGTGGCCACCGGTGGCGCGCCCAAGCCGGGCCGCATGCAGACCGCCAATGTCCGCTCGGGCCAGCAGCTGTATGCGGAAAACTGCGACCTGACCGTCATGGCCACCGTCGGCGCGGGCGCCGAGGTGATCGCCGACGGCAGCATCCACATCTACGGTACGCTGCGGGGCCGTGCCCTGGCAGGTGCCCAAGGCAACACCACGGCGCGTATTTTCTGCCGTGAATTCCACGCTGAACTGGTCGCCATTGCCGGCCATTACAAGGTACTGGACGATGTTCCGGACTCCCTGCGCGGCAAGGCCGTGCAGGTGTGGCTGGAACAGGACCAGATCAAGATCGCTGCGCTGGACTGACGCAGCCCCCAAACAGAAGAATCAGGAGAAATCCTTTGGCTGAAATCATCGTAGTCACCTCCGGCAAGGGCGGCGTCGGCAAGACCACCAGCAGCGCCAGCCTGGCCTGCGGGTTGGCACGTCGTGGCAAAAAGGTGGCGGTGATCGACTTCGACGTCGGCCTGCGCAACCTGGACCTGATCATGGGCTGCGAGCGCCGCGTGGTGTACGACTTCGTCAATGTCGTGCACGGAGAAGCGACCCTCAAGCAGGCCCTGATCAAGGACAAGCGCTTCGACAACCTGTACGTGCTGGCTGCCTCGCAGACCCGCGACAAGGACGCACTGACCCAGGAAGGCGTGCGCAAGGTGCTCGACGATCTCATCGCCGACGGCTTCGAATACGTCATCTGCGACTCCCCGGCCGGTATCGAGAAGGGCGCGTTCCTGGCGATGTACTACGCCGACCGTGCGGTCGTGGTGGTGAACCCGGAAGTGTCTTCGGTGCGCGACTCGGACCGCATCATCGGTCTGCTCGATTCGAAGACCCACAAGGCCGAATCCGGCAAGAACGTGCCGGCCTTCCTGCTGCTTACGCGCTACAGCCCGGTACGGGTGGAAAGCGGCGAAATGCTCAGCATCACCGACGTGGAAGAAGTGCTGGGCCTGAAGGCCATTGGCGTGGTGCCCGAATCGGGCGACGTGCTCAATGCCTCCAACAAGGGTGAGCCGGTCATTCTGGACCCCGAATCGGCGGCGGGCCAGGCATACGAAGATGCGGTTGGCCGCATCCTTGGCGAAGAGCGTCCGATGCGCTTCACCACCGTGGAGAAGAAAGGCTTCTTCAGCAAGCTGTTCGGAGGGTAAGCATGGGACTGTTCGATTTCCTGAACCGAAAGAAGACCACTGCCGAAACGGCCAAGAACCGCCTGCAGATCATCATCGCGCAGGAACGCAGCCACCGCGGCGGCCCGGACTACCTGCCTCTGCTGCAGCGCGAGCTGCTGGAAGTGATCAAGAAGTACGTCAACATCGACGCTGATGCGGTCAAGGTCGATCTGGTCAAGGACGGGGAGCACGATGTGCTCGATATCTCCGTCGCCTTGCCGGAAGGCCCGCAGCAGCCCTGATCGACATCGCCCCTTCCGCGTTGGAAGGGGCGGTTGAGCGGTAACCCATGAACGACGCTGCCCCCACCGCCGAACCGCAGGTCACCTGTGTCGGCGATATCCGTTTCGACGATGCCCTCGCCCTGCTCGCCACCCACGATCTGCACCTGCATCGTGTGGCCGACGGCGCGCCGATTCCGGGCAGCTATTGGGGTGAACCCGAAGCCGGCATCATCGGCAGCGACGTGTATGTCCGCGATGACACGCCCGTGCACTCGATGCTGCACGAAGCCTGCCACCTGATCGTGCTGCCGCCGGAGCGGCGTGCGCTGGTGCACACCGATGCCACCGATTCGGTGCCCGAAGAAGACGCCACCTGTTACCTGCAGATCGTGCTGGCCGCGCAACTGCCAGGCGTGGGCAGCGCGCGCTTGATGCTGGACATGGATGCGTGGGGGTATACGTACCGGCTGGGGTCTACGAAGGCGTGGTTCGAGCAGGATGCGGAAGATGCCAAGGCGTGGTTACTCGAACGCGGCCTTCTTCCTGCGTAAATCCGCATGTCCGGCTGGTCCCGGGCGCGTGGCGACGCGCCAAGCGTATAGGCGCCAGGGTGTTCACTCGGCGCGGTTCGAGCAGGACGGTGAAGATGCACTTGCCTGGTTGATGTAGCGCAGGTTGCTTCTGCCGTAGAGCCGACCGTTGGTCGGCTGTCGTGCGCTGTGACGCGACGTCAGGAGCAGCCGACCAACGGTCGGCTCTACCCGGCCATCGCGCGCAGGGTGATGCCCACGATGTAGGCCAGATACGTGCCCGTAGCGTAGCCCATCGTGCCCAGCAGCACGCCGACCGGGGCCAGCGAGGGATGGAACGCCGCGGCCACCACCGGGGCCGACGCCGGCCCACCGATATTGGATTGCGAGCCGATCGCGAAGTAGAAGAACGGCACCTTCAGCGCGCGCGCCAGCGCCCATAGCAGCACGATGTGCACGGCGATCCAGATCAGGCCGAGCAGGAACAGCCACGGGCGGTCGAGCAGCGCGAGCAGGTCCATCTGCATGCCGATGCAGGCGATCAGGAAGTACAGCAGCAGCGAACCCAGTTTGGAGGCACCGGCGCCTTCCAGGTTGCGCGCACGGGTGAAGCTCAGCGCCAGACCG
Organism: Stenotrophomonas sp. TWI273; assembly: GCF_039674765.1. Lineage (NCBI taxonomy): Bacteria > Pseudomonadati > Pseudomonadota > Gammaproteobacteria > Lysobacterales > Lysobacteraceae > Stenotrophomonas > Stenotrophomonas sp. TWI273. The sequence continues at coordinate 1,000 of NZ_JBDJOA010000010.1, read as the reverse complement.
CAGGTAGTGGAGATCACCACCACCCACACGAACGGCGCGTCCAGACTGAACTGCGAGGCCCAGGCGACATGCCCCTTGAACCACGCCGAGACCGGCCCGGCAATCGCATGCGACAGGCCCACCACGCCGAAGGCAACGGCGACGATCAGCATCAGGTCGGTCAGGCTGGCCACGCGCTCATGCTGTGCCTGGAAGGCCTGGATGCGCAGCTTGAGGGCATCGATGCCGGAGGTGTCGGCACCGCTGCGCGCATCGATCTTTGCCGCGCGCCCGGCCATGAAGATCAGCACCGCCATCCACACATAACCGACACCGACATCGACCACCGCGAACTGCCCGAAGGTGGTCGCGTTGACATCGAAGACTTCGCGCATCGCCAGCATGTTGGCGCCGCCGCCGATCCAGCTGCCGGCCAGCGCCGCCATGCCCGCCCAGGTATCGCCGGCGACCGTCGCCGGATGCAGCCACTTCATCAACTGGAAGGCGACCACGGCGCCGATCATGATGCTGAGCGAGGCGCCGAGGTACATCACGATCAGTTTTGGTCCCAGCCGCAGGATGCCCTTGATGTCCACGGCCAGGGTGAGCAGCACCAGGGCGGCGGGCAGCAGGATGTCACGAGCGACCGGGTTATAGAGATGGGTGTTCTGGCCATCGATCAGGCCGACGGTGTTGTACACACCGGGAATCAGGTAGCACAGCAGCAACGCGGGCACGTAGGTATAGAACCGCTTCCACAGCCCCTGCTCGCGCGAGGCGGTCCAGAACACGGCACCGAGGGTGGCGGCGATCAGGCCGAAGACGACGATGTCGTTCTGGATCAGGGCGGGAGCTTTCACGGGTGTGGAGTACCTGGAGGAGGGGCGTGCGATTCCACACGTTTCGGGAAAACAATCACCGGTAGAGCCGACCCTTTGTAGGCTGGGTTTTTAAGCAGCCCCACAAACGTCCGCGCAAACGGGTTAAACCCCCCCCAAGACCGGGTTACCCCCCCCCGATG